>JAEWKX010000377.1 GCA_023393575.1 Pseudomonadota bacterium | reverse complement strand
ACGTGAACCGGAGCCTGGTTTTCGGCCGCCGGAGCGAGATCCTTCAGAGAGGAGAGATCGGCCATTATCAGGCGCTCCTTACGTTCTTCTTGTTCAGCGATGCCACGTCGAGAGCGACCGGCTGCTGGGCTTCGTGGGGATGGTTCGAGCCGGCGTATACGCGCAGGTTCTTCATCTGGCGACGGCCGAGCGGGCCGCGCGGGATCATGCGCTCGACAGCCTTCTCGACGACGCGCTCCGGGAAGCGGCCTTCGATGATGGCGCGCGCGGTGCGCTCCTTGATGCCGCCCGGGTAACCGGTGTGCCAGTAGTACTTCTTGTCGTTGTACTTGTTGCCGGTCAGGACGACCTTCTCGGCATTGATGACGATGACGTTGTCGCCGTCGTCAACATGGGGGGTGTAGGTGGCCTTGTGCTTGCCGCGCAGGCGGTTGGCAACGATGGTGGCGAGGCGACCGACGACGAGACCCTCGGCGTCGATGATCACCCACTTCTTCTCCACCTCGGCGGGCTTCTGAACGAAAGTAGACATTGGTTATCTTTCCGCTGGATCCCCGGGCTCGAAAGCTCAGGGCGTGTCTTGTTGCTTGGCTTGGCGACGGATCGCCAAAAAGAATGCCGACCCGTGAAGGTCAGCAATCTGTGGCGCTTATATCGGCGTCCCGATGTCTCGTCAAGAAAGCCTCTCCCGCCGTCGACAAAAAGAACATAGGAATATCAGTGAGATAGATATGTGGTTTTCTGATACCGCAATTATCTGGGAGGGATCGAGTACGTCGCCGTAGCCTGGCAGACGGCTTCGTCCGCATTTCCCTGCGTCAACACGGTATCAATCACGGCAAGGCGCTTTCCCAGCTTGAGGATGCGACAGTCACAAAACAGCGGCGCAAGATTTGGCTTGCGCAGGAAATTGATGTTGAGACTGGTGGTGACGGCCAGGGCGACGGGCCCGACATGGGCGAGGATTGCCGCATAGGCCGCGACATCCGCCAGCATGAACATTGCCGGCCCGGAAATGGTCGCTCCGGGCCGCAGATGCCGTTCCTCCGGATCGAACCGCATCGTCAGCCCCGCGGGGCGCACCTCGGTGATCTCCAGCACGCGGCCGTCCATGTGGATCTGCGGGAACTCCCGGTCCAGAAAGTCGTGGATCTCCTCCACCGTCATGATCGGCTGCATGTATTCTCCTCGATCCGGTTTTGCCGCGTAGCTCTAGCAGGGTTCTGCAAAGCAGGCATCCATCGAAAGCGGCCAGCGATCGAAGGCAGGAGGAGGGGATGTATTGGCGCACGCATGTCCTAGATCTATGCCATGCTTATGACTCTTGGAGGATGCCATGAACCACGACCGCTATGATGACGACTATATCGCCGGAATCCTGAAGACGACGAAGACGATCGCGCTTCTGGGGGCCTCTCCCAACCCCGACCGGCCGAGTAACGGCGTCATGCGCTTCCTGCTCTCCAGGGGCTACGAGGTCATTCCCGTCAATCCGGGGCAGGCGGGCAAGGAGATACTCGGGCAGAAGGTGTACGCGAAGCTCGCCGACATTCCGCAGCCGGTGGACATGATCGACGTGTTCCGCGCGGCAGAGTATCTTGATGGGATTGTCAATGAAGCCCTGTCCCTGCCGCAGAAGCCGAAAGTGATCTGGGGCCAGCTTTCGGTGCGTGACGACAAGGCGGCCGCCAAGGCGGAAACCGCCGGCGTCAAGGTGGTGATGAACCGCTGCCCGGCGATCGAATATCCCCGGCTGGTGGCCTGAGGCTCCTCAAGCGACCAGCAGTTCCGGATCCGCCCGCATGCCGTTCAGATGTTCGGCATTGCCGCAGTAGTGGATGTATTCCTGACCGGCCGCCTGCCGCGCCAGGTCCCGGCGACAACGATCTTTGGACGTGCAGGCCGAACAGGTGATCTGCATGTCCCGGAACTGGCCCGGATGGGTGAGCGAGACTTCGTCGGGATCGATGTTCAGCGCCTTCATGAGCGCCTCCATCTCGTCGGCTGCGTGCGGGCCAGCCTTGACCAGTTGCAGGATCTGGTCGGGAGTGACGGAACAGTCGCGGGCGATTTCGCGCAGTGTCTCGTCGTCCAGGCTGCCGATGACGTCGGCTTCGGTAGTGGCCTCCCATGCCTGTGCGCACCAGCTAAGGAACCGCGATGCAAGCGTGTCGGACAATTGTGCTGTCGTTGCCATGGCAGAGTCCTCCTTTCTTTCCGGCAGCCTAGCCATCTGAAACAAAAACTCCTTGATCGGGATCAACCAACCGGCTTTGTTGTCCGCGATAGATTTCCGCATGAGGAGGACGACATGGCGATAGACAACCCAGGATTTGCGACGCTGGCCGTGCACGCAGGCGCGCAGCCCGACCCGACCACCGGCGCGCGTGCGACGCCGATCTACCAGACGACCTCTTTTGTCTTCAACGACGCCGACCATGCGGCGGCCCTCTTCGGGTTGCAGCAGTTCGGCAATATCTACACCCGGATCATGAATCCGACGCAGGCGGTGCTGGAGGAGCGGGTCGCGGCGCTTGAGGGCGGCACGGCGGCGCTGGCGACTGCATCGGGCCATGCGGCGCAGGTGCTGGTCTTCCACACCATCATGCAGCCCGGCGACAATTTTGTTGCAGCCCGCAAGCTTTACGGCGGTACGATCAACCAGTTTGGTCACGCGTTCAAGAATTTCGACTGGCAGGTCCGTTGGGCCGATCCTGCGGAGCCGGCGAGCTTCGAAAGCCAGATCGACGACCGTACCAAGGGCATCTTCATCGAGAGCCTTGCAAATCCCGGTGGCACCTTCGTCGATATTGCGGCAATTGCGGAGGTCGCCCACCGCCACGGCCTGCCGCTGATCGTCGACAACACGATGGCGAGCCCCTACCTCGTGCGGCCGCTGGAACACGGTGCCGACATCGTCATCCACTCGTTGACGAAGTTCCTCGGCGGACACGGCAATTCCATGGGTGGCATTCTCGTCGACGGTGGCACCTTCGACTGGTCGGCCTCCGGCAAGTATCCGATGCTGTCGGAGCCGCGGCCGGAATATGCCGGTGTCGAACTGCACAAGACCTTCGGCAACATCGGCTTTGCCATTGCAGCCCGCGTGCTTGGCCTGCGTGACCTCGGCGCGGCGATCTCGCCCTTCAACGCCTTCATGATCCTGACCGGTATCGAAACCCTGCCGCTTCGCATGCAGCGCCACTGCGACAATGCGATGGCCGTCGCGAAATGGCTCAAGGGGCACGACAAGGTGGCATGGGTCAATTATGCCGGGCTTGAGGATGATCCGAACAACGCGCTGCAGAAGCGCTACTCGCCGAGGGGCGCGGGCGCCGTCTTCACCTTCGGCCTAAAGGGTGGCTACGAGGCGGGGAAGGCCTTTGTCGAGGGCCTGCAGATGTTCTCGCATCTCGCCAATATCGGTGTCTCGCGCTCTCTGGTCATCCATCCGGCATCGACGACCCACCGCCAGCTTTCCGCAGAGCAGCAGGTGGCGGCGGGTGCCGGTCCGGAGGTCGTGCGCCTGTCCGTCGGCATCGAGGATGTGGGCGATATCATCGCCGACCTCGAACAGTCGCTGGCAAAGGTCTGATGCCTGCAATGGCCTCCACCCTTGGCTTCGATCTTGCCGCCATCGAGCCGGAGGAGGGCGCTCCGGCGCCCGGCCGCTTGATCTCCGGCGATCCCCGGTTCCGGACCTGGAATATCGAGGAAGCCGACGGAGGCCTCTATGCCGGCGTCTGGGAATCGACGCCCGGGAAATGGCGGGTGATTTACGAGGAGTGGGAGTACTTCCACATCCTCGAAGGCCATTCGATCATCGAGGAGGAGGGCGGTGACCCCGTCCACCTGCGCCCCGGCGACCGGATGATCCTCAGGCCCGGCTTCAGGGGAACCTGGCAAGTCGTTGAAACGACTCGCAAGGACTATGTGATCAGGCTCTAGTCACCATTGCAGGTCCAGCCGATCGAGGCCGTGGAAGTGGTAGACGTCCTTGACCCGCGGCGTTGCCGTCATCCTCAGTCCCGGCAGGCGGCTGAAGAGGATCGGCAGGACGATGTTGAGCTCCAGCCGTGCCAGCGGCGCGCCGATGCAGAAGTGGATGCCGGCGCCGAAGGAGAGGTTCGGCGCCTCCTGCCGGTCGGGCTGGAAGCTCAGGGGATCGGAAAACTTCAGCGGGTCGAGGTTGGCGGCCGCGAGGATCAGGCTTACCTTGTCGCCGCGGCGGAAGGAAATGCCGTCCACGTCGATGTCCTCCAGTGCCCAGCGCTGGAAGATGTGGACCGGCGCACAGATCCGCAGGGTTTCCTCGACCGTCCGCTCGGTCGTCGTATCGTCCCGAAACATGTCGGCAGGGGACAGGCCGCTCTCCAGGATGACCCGCACCGAGTTGCCGATCTGGTGCACGGTTGCCTCGTGGCCGGCATTGAGGAGCACGATGGTGGTCGATACCAGTTCCTCGTCCGTCAGGTACTGCCCCTTGTGCTCCGTGTGGATCATGTGGCTGAGCAGGTCTTCCCGCGGCGCCCTGCGGCGCTCCGCAATCAGTGTCTTCACATAGTCGGCGAATTCCCGAGCCGAGCGGTCGGCTGCAAGTTCGTCCTCCCGTGTCCGCTTGAACATGTACATGCCGACATAGTCGTGGCTCCATTTGAGCAGTTGCGGCCCCATTTCGTCCGGAATGCCGATCATCCGCGCGATCATCGTCACGGGGATGATGTCGGCGAAGGAGGAAAGGAGCTCGGTCCTTCCGTCTTTCTCGAACCCGCGGATCAGCGTCTCCGCCAGTTCCGCAATCTCCGGACGCAGCCGCTCGATGTGGCGGGACACGAAGGCGCGGTTGACGAGCGTCCTGAGCCGCGTGTGCTCCGGCGGCTCGACCTCCAGAAGCGAGTGACGCTCCGCCTGGTCGAAGTGGACCAGATGCGGTGCGGGCTCCGGCAGTCCCAGTTCCTCGCGGGTTGCGACGTGCAGGATCTGCCGGCCGAATCGACGGTCGCGCAGCAGCGCGTTGACGTGGTCGTATCCGGTAAAGAACCACTGCTTCTGCTCCTCCCACCAGAAGGTCGGGCAATACTCGTGCAACAGCGCGTAGACGCGGTTCGGATCGCCGTAGAAGGCGGGGTCGCGACCGTCGAGCGAGACACGGCGCGTGGTGGGATCGATGCGGAGAAAGGAAGGGAGCACGGCCATGACCGAGGACTACCGCAATCTTACCGCTGCCGGAAGAGGTTTCCCCTTAGTCGCCCAGAGCGACACCCTCCCGCCTCGGATCGGCGCTGCCTGCAAGACCCTCCGGCGTGATCTCGATCGCATGAAGGCCCGAGGTCATCTCGCCTGGCTTGACCTCATAGCCGAGTGCCTTCAGGGGCTCGGCCATCTCTTCCGCCGAAGTGCCGGCCTCGAGGTCATAGGTGCCGAAGCGGTTGACGAGGTGAGGCATCGCGACGATCTCCTCCACCGGCATCTGCCAATCGATGTAGGCAATGAGAGCCTGCGCCACGTAGCCTATGATCTGGCTGCCGCCGGGAGAGCCGATGGCGAGAACCGGTTTGCCGTCCTTCATCACGATCGTCGGCGACATGGATGAACGCGGTCGCTTGCCGGGCTCCACCCGGTTCGCGACAGGAACCCCGGCATCATGTGTCCTGAAGGAGAAGTCGGTGAGTTCGTTGTTGAGCAGGAAGCCGTTCGTCATCAGCCGCGAGCCGAAACCATTCTCGATCGTCGTCGTCATGGACACGACGTTGCCGTCGGCATCGACAATGGCGAAGTGGCTGGTCGAGGGCAACTCGATCGCCTCGCCGTCTCCCAGCAGCAGGGCGTGGTCCCAATCCGGCTGGCCGGCTTTCACGGTGTCGGGGGCGAGCGCCTTATCCGTGTCGAGCAGCGCCGCCCGGTCCGCCAGGTACTCCTTCGAAAGCAGGCCCTTGATCGGCGCCGGCACGAAATCGATATCAGCCAGATAGCGTTCGCGATCGGCGAAGGCGAGGCGCTGCGCATCGCCGATCAGCCGCCAGCTTTCCGGGTTGCGGGGGCCGAGGCTGCGGATGTCGAAGTTCTCCAGCATGCCCAGCATCTGCCCGACGGCGATGCCGCCGGAGGAGGGTGGTCCCATGCCGCAGACGTCGAGCGCACGGTAGGTGATGCAGACCGCCTCGCGCTCCTTGATGCGATAGTTTGCGAGATCTGCATGCGATAGGACGCCGGGGTTGCTTGGCGCTTCTCGTGCCGTCTCGACGATCGCCTCGGCGATCGGGCCTTTGTAAAAGGCGTCAGCTCCGCCGGATGCGATGGCTTGGAGCGTGTCGGCATAATCCGGGTTCTTGAGTATGCTCCCCGCTTTCAGTGGCGCGCCGGCGCCGTCGAAGAAGTAGCGTGTGGTGCTCTCATGGGTCTTCAGCTTGTCGCCTTCGGCGGCAATGAGCGAGGCCAGGCGCGGCGATACTTCGAACCCTTCCGAGGCGAGCTCGATGGCAGGATCGAGCAGGCTGGCCCACTCCGCCTTGCCGAGGCGGGAATGGACATCGAGCAGGAGCTTCACCGTGCCCGGCGTTCCGACAGACCGCCCGCCCACCACCGCTGTCATGAATTTCAGTGGTTGCCCCTGGTCGTCGAGGAAGATCGTCGGAGTGGCCTCCAACGGCGCCGTCTCGCGTCCGTCGAACCTCGTCAGCTTCCCGGAAGATGAGTCGTAATAGAGGAGGAAGGCCCCGCCGCCGAGGCCTGAGCTTTGCGGTTCCACGAGACCCAGCACCGCCTGTACGGCGACCATTGCATCAATGGCGTTGCCGCCTTTGGCAAGTATGTCTCGCCCTGCCTGTGCCGCCAGCGGATTGGCGGCGGCGACCATGAAGCTTCGGGCCTCCGCGCGCTCCGCCGTCGTGACGCTGCCCGCGCGTTCAGGTGCGACGGCGTCGGATGCCTGCTGGGTTGCAGCCGGCGCCGCAGCCAGAAGAAGGGGCAGGAGGATTGCAAAATGTTTCGGCTGCATGTCGATCTCCCGCCGGTCCCATCGCCGTCACCACGGCGTTCCCCTGGGATGTGGTGCAAATGGGCGGGTCGGCAAGGGAGGCGAGACCATCAGCCGCTGGCGATCTCGGTGATGCGCCGTAGCGAACTCACCTGCTTGCTTGCCTGAATCTCCAAGGTCATCTCGTGATGCGAAAGCATGGAAGCCGACGGAACGAGGACGGCGCCGGTAGGCAGGTCGATGGCAGTACAGTTGCGGCCGGCCGCCTTGGCGGCATAGAGGGCGCGGTCGGCACCCGTCAGCAGCTGATCGAGATCGGCGTGATGGATGGCTTGCAACGCGATGCCGGCACTGACGGTAACGTTGATTCCCTGTCCGGCGGCAGCGATCGTCTGCAGCGCGAGTGCCATTCTCAGTCCTTCGGCAATGGTTGCCGCCTCCCGGAAGTCGGCCACGCGCAGGAGGCTGGCGAATTCCTCGCCGCCCAGTCGGCCGAAGGAGCCGCGTCCTTCGAAGGAGATGGCTGCCAGCCGGCAGAACGCCTGCAGGACCGCGTCGCCGCCCTGGTGTCCGCAGCGATCGTTGATCTGCTTGAAGTTGTCGAGGTCGAACTGAAGCAGAGCGATCATCGGCTTGTCGGGTCGGTCCTGCCGCTGAATGCGATTGTACTGGTCCATCATCCCGCGGCGGTTGAGAACCCCGGTGAGTGGATCCGTCATGGCAAGCTCGAGGAGCCGTCGCTCCGTCCGGTCGCTCAGCATCTGCGCTCCGCTCAGGACCGTGGCGAGGAAGCAGAAGGCGCCGGACAGCAGCATGAGCGAGGGCGATGGGACGTCCGAGAAGGACGTCGCGGCCGCCAGGATGGTCGAGGCCGCAATCGCAAGGCTTGCAAGGATGTGGATTGCGAGAACGGCCGCCAGGATGCGCCGCGCCCAACCGGAGCCGGTCGCGTTGGACAGAAGCATCGCCGTGGACATGCCGTATCCGATGCAGGCGGCGACATGGTAGAGGACGACCCTCGATGCAAAATCCTCGCGGACGAATGGCAGCAGCATTCCGCCGATCCAGATGAGTGCGGGGACGGCGACATAGGTCTCCACCCGACGGCCGTCGAACTGCTGGATGCCGGCGGCCAGCAATCCGATTGCGGTCAAGGCCATCGTGTTGGCGAGCTCGATGGACAGAGAGGCGGGAATCTCGCCGCGCAGGCCGGCCAGGAGGAGGCCGGTCCCGAGCGTCGCAAAGGCGATGCTCCAACTGAGACAGAAGCGCTGGCCGCGATCGCGCAGCCACCGCAGAAACAGAAGTGCGCCGAGCGTCAGGGCCTGCGCCGCCCAGATGATCAGGCCGGTTTCGATGTCCATGTGTGCGTTCCTCTCGTCCGAACTCAGGTCTACAGCCGACTCCTTAAGGGCGGGTTGTCGTGTCGGGAGTTCGTACGCCGTTTACCATCCGTAGAAACAAAAGCGTGCGTCAGGGTGGGTGATGTTTGGTCGGCGCTGCGGCGCCGCCTTCGTTGCGCTATGGCGGGCCGCACGAGGCCGCGGACGGTTAAGGATATCGCCTTCGCCGTCTTGAAGTGCCGGGCATTGACACTCTATGTAGGGGTTGACCTATTCCATCTGATTCTGGGGCTTTCACCTCGGGAAAGCGTGACAAAGGACTAACATGAGAAATCCCGTCGATACTGCCATGGCTCTGGTGCCGATGGTCGTCGAACAGACCAATCGCGGCGAGCGGTCGTACGACATCTATTCGCGACTGTTGAAGGAGCGCATCATCTTCCTGACCGGGCCGGTGGAAGATCACATGGCGTCCCTCGTCTGCGCGCAGTTGCTCTTCCTGGAGGCGGAGAACCCGAAGAAGGAGATCGCTCTCTACATCAACTCGCCGGGTGGCGTGGTGACGGCCGGCATGGCGATCTACGACACGATGCAGTTCATCAAGCCGGCGGTATCCACGCTGTGCATCGGCCAGGCCGCCTCCATGGGCTCGCTGCTCCTGGCGGCCGGGGCCAAGGGCATGCGTTTCGCGACGCCGAATTCGCGTATCATGGTGCATCAGCCATCCGGCGGCTTCCAGGGGCAGGCGTCCGACATCGAGCGTCACGCTCGTGACATATTGAAGATGAAAAGACGTCTCAACGAAGTCTACGTGAAGCATACGGGGCGCACCTACGAGGAAGTCGAGAAGACGCTCGACCGGGACCACTTCATGGACGCGGACGAGGCCAAGGACTGGGGCGTCATCGACAAGATCCTCACCTCGCGCGAGGAACTCGAAGGCGGCTCGGCGACCTGAGGTGATGCCGCATCTTTTGTTGTCACCCCTATGTTACAAAGGCAGGGGTTCCATGGCGAAGGGAAAGCGGTATTAGTACTTGTTAATGCTGTGTAGAGCTTTGCTGCATAGCATTCGTTTGTGAGGGTTTCGTTGCCGCCGATCAGGAGAAGCATCCGGAACGGTAGAGTACCCCAGGCAAAGCCGGCACGTCGCACCACCTGGTTCCCGTGCCGGCGAATGAGTGGACCGCGCCCGGCGGCGGGAGAGCGGAGTGCTGGAAGGAAAGTGATATGAGCAAAGTCAGCGGCAGCAACGGCGGCGACTCCAAGAATACTCTTTATTGTTCGTTCTGCGGCAAGAGCCAGCACGAGGTCCGCAAGCTGATCGCCGGACCGACGGTGTTCATCTGCGATGAATGCGTCGAGCTCTGCATGGACATCATCCGCGAAGAGAACAAGTCTTCGATGGTGAAGTCGCGCGATGGCGTGCCGACGCCCCAGGACATCATCAAGGTTCTCGACGAATACGTCATCGGCCAGCAGCAGGCCAAGCGCATCCTCTCCGTGGCGGTTCACAACCACTACAAGCGGCTGGCGCATGCCTCGAAGGGTGGCGACGTCGAACTGGCGAAGTCGAACATCATGCTGGTCGGGCCGACCGGCTGCGGCAAGACCTATCTCGCCCAGACGCTCGCCCGCATCATCGACGTGCCCTTCACCATGGCCGACGCCACGACTCTGACCGAAGCCGGTTACGTCGGCGAGGACGTGGAGAACATCATCCTGAAGCTCCTGCAGGCGGCCGACTACAATGTCGAGCGCGCG
>JAEWKX010000330.1 GCA_023393575.1 Pseudomonadota bacterium | reverse complement strand
TGAAGGACGCCTATTCCTTCGATCTCACCCGCGAGAACGCCATCCACTCCTACAACAAGATGTTCGTGGCCTATCTTCGCACGTTCGCGCGGATGGGGCTGCGCGCGATTCCGATGCGGGCGGATACCGGACCGATCGGCGGCAACCACAGTCACGAGTTCATCATCCTGGCGGAGACGGGCGAGTCGGAAGTCTTCAGCCACAAGGATTTCGTCAATTTCGACATTCCTCCCGAGGACACGAACTTCGACGACGTCGCCGGCCTGCAGGCGGTCTTCGACAAGTGGACCTCGGTCTACGCGGCGACCTCGGAGATGCACGACGAGGCTGCGTTCGACGCCGTTCCGGAAGGTGACCGTCTTTCCGCCCGCGGCATCGAGGTCGGCCACATCTTCTATTTCGGCACCAAGTATTCCGAGCCGATGGGCGCCAAGGTGCAGGGACCGGACGGCAAGGAACATCTTGTCCACATGGGTTCCTACGGCATCGGCCCGACACGCCTTGTTCCCGCCATCATCGAAGCCTCGCATGACGAGAACGGAATCATCTGGCCGGCTTCGGTGGCGCCCTTCGACGTCGTCGTCATCAACATGAAGCCGGGGGATGAGGCCTGCGACGGGCTTTGCGACCGGCTTTATGGCGATCTCGGCAAGGCCGGCAAGGACGTCCTCTACGACGACACCGACGACCGGGCCGGGACCAAGTTCGCCACCGCCGATCTGATCGGCGTGCCGGTCCAGGTCATTGTCGGGCCGCGCTCGGCGGCGAGCGGCGAAGTCGAGGTCAAGGACCGCAAAAGCGGTGCGCGCGAAGTCATGACCCTCGAGGCGGCGATGAACAGGCTGCTTGCCTGAGGGACGACGCGGCGGATGAAGGCAAGAGGCTGAGGACGGGGATGGCGAGCGTGGCCGAGGAAGCGCAGACGAAAAAGGCGAGCCGGGGACCGTCCGCCGGTCCTTTCTCCGCGTTCGAACGGATGGTCGCCTGGCGTTACCTGCGGTCTCGCCGCAAGGAGGCCTTCATCTCGGTAATCGCCGGCTTCTCGTTCATCGGGATCATGTTGGGGGTCGCGACGCTGATCATCGTCATGGCGGTGATGAACGGCTTCCGGACCGAACTGATCTCCCGCATTCTCGGCATCAACGGCCATATGATCGTCCAGCCGGTGGACGGCCCGTTGACGGATTACGCGGACCTGGCCGTGAAGTTCCAGGGCGTTCCGGGCGTGCGCATGGCGCTTCCGCTGGTCGAGGGGCAGACGCTGGCCTCCGGTCGGGGCGGCAGCGGCTCGGGCGCCCTTGTCCGCGGCGTGCGGCCTGAGGATCTGGAAAAGCTGCAAGAAGTCGCAAGCAACATACAGCAGGGCGACATCATCGGCTTCGCTTCCGGTCAGGGCGTGCTGGTCGGCTCCCGACTGGCGGCTTCGCTTGGTCTCTCGGCCGGAGACGACATCACGCTGATCTCTCCCGAAGGCGATGTGACGCCGATGGGCGTCAATCCGCGGGTAAAATCCTATCCGGTCTCCGGCGTTTTCGAGATCGGCATGTCGGAATACGACGCCACCATGATCTTCATGCCGCTGGAGGAGGCGCAACTCTACTTCAATGCCGAGGGCCTGGTGCAGTCGATCGAACTGTTCGTCGACAATCCGGAGGCCGTGGACGGATTGAGGCCGCTGGTGGAAGCTGCGGCGGGGCGTCAGATCCATATCACCGACTGGCGCCAGCGGAACCAGACCTTCTTCTCCGCCCTCCAGGTCGAGCGGAACGTCATGTTCATGATCCTTACCTTGATCGTGCTGGTGGCGGCGCTCAACATCATTTCCGGCCTGATCATGCTGGTGAAGGACAAGGGGAGCGACATTGCCATCCTGCGCACCATGGGTGCGAGTTCCGGAGCGGTGATGCGGATATTCTTCATGACGGGGGCGGCGATCGGCACCGTCGGCACGTTCGCCGGCGTCGTTCTCGGCGTCATCGTCTGTCTCAACATCGAATCCATCCGGCAGTTCTTCTCCTGGCTCGCGGGGACCGTCCTTTTCGATCCGGAACTCTACTTCCTTAGCCAGCTTCCGGCGGAGATGAGCTTCAGCGAGACACTCTCGGTTGTCCTGATGGCGCTGACCCTTTCCTTCATCGCCACTATTTTCCCCGCCTGGCGTGCGTCCAAGCTCGACCCGGTTCAGGCCCTCAGATACGAATAGGATTGCATCGGTTCATGGCAGCCAAGACAGTGCTGAAGCTCGCGGGCGTCGAAAGGCATTACGGACAGGGCGAGACGACGCTCTCGATCCTGAAGGGTGCGGATTTCGAGTTGCGGAGCGGCGAGATCGTCGCCCTGGTGGCGCCCTCGGGAACCGGAAAATCGACCCTCCTTCATCTTGCCGGGCTTCTCGAACATCCGGACGGAGGCGAGGTCTTTGTAGGCGGGCACTCCTGCAACGGACTGGCGGACGACGAGCGGACCGCGATCCGCCGCAGCGAGATCGGCTTCGTGTACCAGTTCCACCACCTGCTTCCGGAGTTCACGGCGCTCGAGAACATCATGATGCCGCAACTCATCGCCGGGCTTCCCGAGAAGGAGGCGCGCGAGCGGGCAAACCAGCTTCTGGAATACATGCGGATCGGCCATCGCGGGGATCATCGTCCCGCCGAACTCTCGGGCGGTGAACAGCAGCGGGTCGCCATCGCCCGTGCGGTTGCCAATGCACCGCGCATCCTGCTTGCCGACGAACCGACCGGCAATCTGGATCCCGAGACCGCCTCCTATGTATTCGACGCGCTGGGAGCATTGGTGAAGCAATCGGGTCTGGCGGCGCTCATCGCCACCCACAACCACGAGCTTGCGGCACGCATGGACCGGCGTGTGACGATCGACGGCGGCAAGGTGATCGACTTCTGAAAGCCGGACGTTAACCGTCGGTTTACCGAGGCTGCCGGCAACGGCGGCCTTTTTTGTTCCCGTTCCGTTTCGCGCTTGACGAAGAGTACGAAATGAGAACAAAATAAAAACATACAGGAACAAGGGAGACGACCATGACTGATCTCATTCGGGACATTGCCGCATTTGCTTCCATTGCGACCTTCGTTGCCAGCATTTCGATGCTCATGCTGGCGATGTAATCTTCCGCTTCACGAATAGGTATTGGAGAATCCAAGTCGGAACTGGACTCCTTGAACCGCAAGCCGGAAAATCACCTGATTCATGAGGTGAGAGACAGCAATGGCAGAGCGGACGGAGAGCGTGGTCACATCGGGCGAGGGCGATTCGCCGCAATTCGTCCATCTGCGTGTCCATTCGGCCTATTCGCTGCTCGAGGGAGCGTTGCCGCTCAAGAAGATCCTGTCGAAGGCGGTTGCCGACGGCCAGCCGGCGATCGCGATTGCCGATACCAACAACCTGTTCGTCGCATTGGAGTTTGCGCAGAAGGCGAGCGGGGAGGGGCTGCAGCCGATCATCGGCTGCCAGGTCTCCATCGATATGGAGGATCAGGCGGAAGAGCGGCGCGGCCATCAGCAACTGGTGAAGCTGCCCGCGATCGTTCTCCTTGCCTCGACTGCGCAGGGCTATGAGCGACTGGTCGATCTCGTCAGCCGCGCCTATCTGGGGGGCGAGGGACACAGTGCCGTCCATATCCGCCGCTCCTGGCTTGATGAGGCGGGCACGGAAGGCCTGATCGCCTTGACGGGGGCGTTGGGAGGTCCGGTGGACCTCGCCTTGCGGGAAGGAGGCGCCGGCCTGGCGGAGATGCGGCTGGAAAGCCTCAAGGCGGCTTTCGGAAACAGGCTCTATGTGGAACTGCAGCGTCACGGATCCTATGACCGGCGCCACGAACACAAGATCGTCAGCCTTGCCTATGAGCATGATCTGCCGCTGGTCGCGACCAACGAGGCCTTCTTCCCGTCGCGCGATGACTATGACGCCCATGACGCGCTGATGGCCGTTGCGCACAATGCCATCGTCTCGGACGACAGCCGGTTTCGCCTGACGCCCGACCACTACCTCAAGAGCCGCGCCGAAATGGCGGCGCTCTTCGCCGACCTTCCGGAAGCTCTCGAGAACACCGTGGAGATCGCGCGGCGTTGCTCCTTCGTCCTGGACACCCGCAAGCCGATCCTGCCGCGGTTCACCGGTGCGACGACCGATGCGGAGGAGGCGGAGCGCGCCGAGGCGGCGGAACTTCGCCGCCAGGCGGTGGAAGGGCTGGAACGGCGGATCGCGCTGCTCGGCATGACGCCCGGTTATACCGAGCAGGACTACCGTGAGCGGCTTGATTTCGAGCTCAGCGTCATCGAGCGGATGAAGTTCCCCGGCTACTTCCTGATCGTTTCGGACTTCATCAAGTGGGCGAAGCAGCACAACATCCCCGTCGGTCCCGGCCGCGGCTC
>JAEWKX010000301.1 GCA_023393575.1 Pseudomonadota bacterium | reverse complement strand
AAACCGGTGGCGCATTCGAAGGTTGACTCGTCGGCAGTAGAAATTTAGATCGATCCAAGAGGCGCGGCAGGGAGCGCGCCGGCCTTGGAGGCCCGCGTGTACGATTTCAATTTTGTCCCGGTGTTTGCTTCGTTCGACCAGTTGCTGGTGGGCGCCTGTCTGACGGTTCGTCTTTCGTGCGCGGCGATGCTGCTGGGCCTTGTCGTTTCGATCGTCTGCGCCTGGGGCAAGACGTCCGGTCCGGTGTTGATCCGGTACGTGATCGACGCCTACATCGAGATCATCCGCAACACGCCCTTCCTGGTCCAGATCTTCTTTATCTTCTTCGGTCTGCCGTCACTTGGGCTGCGCCTTTCGCCGAACGGCGCAGCCCTTCTGGCGCTGGTCGTCAATTTCGGCGCCTATGGCACCGAAATCATCCGTGCCGGGATCGAATCCATCCATAGGGGGCAGGTGGAGGCGGGGACGGCTCTCGGCCTGTCGAAGCTGCAGATATTCCGCTACATCATCATGAAGCCGGCGTTGCGCACCGTTTATCCGTCCCTGACGAGCCAGTTCATCTACCTGATGCTGACGTCGAGCGTCGTCTCGGTCATTTCGGCGGACGATCTTGCCGCGGCGGGCAACGACCTGCAGTCGGCTACCTTTGCGAGCTTCGAAGTCTATATCGTCATCACCCTGATGTACCTTGCCCTCTCGATCAGCTTTTCCGCGATCTTTTCCGCGATCGAGAGAATGGCGTTCCGGTACCCGCTGAGCCGATAGGAGACCTCGATGATCAGACCCTTCGGCTGGAACGAGTTTTTCATCATCGTCATGGCGGCGCAGTGGACCATTGCATTGTCTGCCATCGCGTTCGCCGGCGGCGGTGTCGGCGGCCTGCTGATTGCGCTGGCCCGCGTCTCCGATATCCGGCCGCTGCGCCTTGCGGCCCTCGGTTTCATACGGGTCTTCCAGGGAACACCGCTGCTGATGCAGCTTTTCCTGGTGTTCTTCGGCATGAACATCTTTGGTTTTAGTATAAACCCGTGGGTTGCAGCCGCGGTCGCGCTAACCCTGCATGCCAGTGCCTTCCTCGGAGAAATCTGGAGGGGCTGCATCGAAGCGGTCCCGCCTGGCCAGCGTGAGGCGGCAACGGCACTTGCGCTGAGATACTATAACCGAATGCGCTATATCGTGCTTCCGCAGGCAGCACGCATCGCCGTCGCCCCGACCGTCGGTTTCCTTGTCCAGCTCATCAAGGGCACGTCCCTTGCGGCGATTATCGGCTTCACGGAACTGACACGCCAGGGACAGATCATCAACAACGCTACCTTCAGCCCGTTCATGGTCTTCGGAACGGTGGCCGTGATCTATTTCATCTTGTGCTGGCCGCTTTCACTGTTTGCGCGGCGCATGGAGGTCAGGTTTTCTCGGGCAACGCAGCGTTGACGGGACCCAGCCGGCGGGAGGGCCGGCAGATCAAGAAAGGGTAGGAACAATGAATATCTCAAGACGCGCAGCAATGGCCGTGATCGGCGCAGGCTTGATGGCCGGGGTGGTTTCTTTTCCCGCGACGGCGCAGACCGTCGAGAGCATCAAGTCCGCTGGAACCGTGAAAATCGGAATGCTGGTGGACTTCCCGCCCTTCGGCATCATGAATGAGAGCAACCAGCCGGATGGCTATGACGCAGACGTCGCCAAGCTGCTTGCCAAGGAATGGGGCGTCGAGGCCCAGATCGTTCCGGTAACCGGACCGAACCGGATTCCCTACCTCCAGAGCAACCAGGTAGACCTGCTCGTCGCATCCCTGGGTATCACCGAAGAACGCGCCAAGAGCGTCGATTTCTCCGAACCCTATGCCGGTATCTCGATCGGCGTGTTCGGCGCAGAGGACGTGGACGTAACCAAGCCGGAAGATCTTTCGGGCAAGACCGTTGGTGTTGCCCGCGCCAGCACGCAAGATACGGCAGTCACGAAGATCGCCCCGCAGGACGCGACCATCCAGCGCTTCGACGATGACGCAAGTGCCGTCCAGGCGCTCCTGTCCGGCCAGGTCGAACTGATCGGCGTGTCCAACGTCGTGGCCGCCCAGATCGAGACGGCCGCACCGGGCCGCTTCAACCAGAAGCTCGAACTGAGCCAGCAGGTACAGGGTATCGCAGTTCGCAAGGGTTCGAGCGAGCTGCTGGAAGCCGTCAATGCGTTCATCGAGAAGGTGAAGGCGGACGGCCAGCTCAGCGCGATACACGAAAAGTGGCTCGGCACACCGCTGCCGAACTTCGTTGCCGAAGGCAAGTAACAAGGAAGATAGGAGTTCCTCGCATGGCTGAGATTCATGCTGACACATCGGCGGGAGACGTGCGGGGAGCTTCCGGTCCGGCGGTGACGATGGAGGGCGTCAACAAGTGGTACGCCGAATTCCACGCGCTGAAGGACATCGATCTCGCGATCGATCGCGGAGAGCGCATCGTCATCTGCGGCCCGTCCGGCTCCGGCAAGTCGACCCTTATCCGGTGCATCAACCAGTTGGAGATGATCCAGAAGGGTCGAATCGTCGTTGACGGCCACGACCTGACGGCGGGCGGAAAGAACGTCGATATCGTCAGGCAGGAGACCGGCATGGTCTTCCAGAGCTTCAACCTCTTCCCGCACATGACCGTCCTGGAGAACTGCACCCTTGCCCCGATGAAGGTGCGCGGCCTTTCCAAGGCAGAGGCCGAGGCGACTGCAATGAGGTATCTGGAGCGGGTGCGCATCCCGGAACAGGCAGCCAAGTACCCGGCGCAGCTTTCCGGAGGGCAGCAGCAGCGCGTCGCCATTGCCCGCGCGCTCTGCATTAACCCGAAGATCATGCTTTTCGACGAACCGACCTCGGCCCTGGATCCGGAAATGGTGAAGGAGGTGCTCGACACGATGATCGACCTTGCCAACGAGGGCATGACCATGCTGTGCGTGACCCACGAGATGGGCTTTGCCCGCCAGGTGGCCGACCGCGTGATCTTCATGGACCGCGGCGAGATCGTCGAGGTCGGGGCGCCGGAAGAATTCTTCAAGAACCCGAAGCACGAACGGACACGCAACTTCCTCGGCCAGATATCCTGAGCAGTCATTGCTTGAGGACGGAGCATTCAAGATGAGACCCGATATCCTGCTGGTCGAGCCCATGCTCGACGAGATCGAAGCTCGACTCGATGACACTTATGTCGTCCATCGCCTCTACGAATCCACTGGCCAGCCCGCCATCGAGGCCGCCCTGCCTGCCATTCGCGCCGTGGTGACGGGCGGAGGCACCGGACTTTCGAACGACTACATCGACGGTTTGCCGGCGCTGGGCATCATCGCCATCAATGGTGTCGGGACCGACAAGGTCGATCTTGTAAAGGCCCGCGGCCGCGATATCGATGTCACCACGACACCGGGCGTACTCACGGACGACGTGGCCGATATAGGCATGGCGCTGATGCTCGCCGTCTTCCGTCACGTTACGAAGGGTGACGGCTATGTCCGGGAAGGACGCTGGGCGAGGGGTGGGACTTTTCCGCTCGGGACGAGCCCGAAGGGCAAACGCCTCGGCATTCTGGGGCTCGGCCAGATCGGGCGTGCCTTCGGCCGCCGTGCCGAAGCCTTCGGCATGTCCGTCGGGTACTGGAACCGATCGCCGCAGGGCGATACCGGCTGGTCCGTCTATTCCACTCCCGCCGAACTTGCGGCCGGCAGTGATGTGCTTGCCATATGCGTCGCGGCCAACCCGGCGACCCGGGGCATCGTCGATGCGGGTATTCTTGCGGCTCTCGGGCCGAAAGGCATCGTCATCAACGTCGCGCGCGGCAGCGTCGTCGATGAGGATGCGCTGCTGCAGGCCCTGGGGAGTGGCACCATTGCCGGTGCGGGTCTCGACGTATTCGTCGGCGAACCGCGCATCCGCGAGGAGTTCTTCACCGCGCCGAATACCGTGCTGATGCCGCACCAGGGGAGCGCGACGCGTGAAACGCGGATTGCGATGGGGGAGATCGTCCTGGCCAATCTCCAGGCATTCTTCAACGGCGAAAAGCCCCCGACCACCGTCAACTGAATCGGACACATCATGATCATTCGCCAGGCGCTCTTCGAAGGTCGCATTCACGAGGGCAAGGACGCCGCCTTCAAGGAGTATGTGGCGGAAAAACTGATGCCGATGTGGCTGGAGTTCCCCGGGATTCGCGAAGTCCGCGTACTCTACGCCGTGGAGCGCGACGAGGGCGCTCCCGCTTTCCCCATGGTGCTGTCGACCATGTACGACAGCCGCGATGCACTGGCGGCGGCGTTGGAATCGCCTGTCCGATATGCCAGCCGAGACATGACGAAGGGCTTGCTCGCCATGTTCGAGGGTGTCATCCATCACCACGTGTTTGAATTGGTGCCCTAGCGCAGGAGTAAGCTTCGACTTGGACCGACCTGGGTGCATCGGCAGGGCCGAAACAAAGCGTGAGCGGCAGACGAAGGCGCGGCCGCGCATGGTGGTCGCGCGGCGTCACCATCGGGGCATCAGGTCGCCAATGATGCCAAAACGATATCCGGCACGACTGGAAAAACAAGGAAATAAAGGCTTTTAGGGGGAATTGGCTGGGAACCTGGATTCTCACGCAGTTTCAATGACTTGGAAAATTTGCCTTTGAATTCCCTATATTTTCCTGCCGCGAGCGACCGTGGATGCCACCTTTGTGCCCTGGCTTTGGGCATCAGTCAGCGGGAACGGGCGAGCGACAATAATTTCCGATTTGACCTTACATCGCGGTGCCGCAGCGATTGACGGTGGGGCGCTATGCACCCTTCTCGGTCATAGGCTGTTACCGCTCTGCTGGAAGCAGGCATTTGCCGTCGCCGAAGCAAGGACGTACGGGCTCTACCGAGTGAGTTACCAGAGGGAGCTCATATCCGACCATGGCCGGATCATCCCATCAGGAGATTGCGTAGCCGCCATCGACAGGAATGACAGTACCCGTCATGAAGGATGCGTGTGGGCTTGCCAAGAAGAGGGCGATGCCTTGCAAGTCTTCCGGGGTTCCCCAGCGTCCCGCGGGCGTTCGCGCCAGGATCGGACCGGAGCGCGCCGGATCGTCCTGCAGAGCCTTGGTAAGCGGCGTTGCAATCCACCCCGGTGCGATGGCGTTCACCCGTACGCCGCTTGGGGCGTAGGCGATCGCCAGGGACTTGGTGAGCTGGGCGATGCCGCCCTTGGAGGCGGAATAGCCCGGCACGAGGCCGCCACCGAAGAAGCTCAGCATGGAGGCGATATTGATGATGCAGCCGCCGTTGGCTGCCAGCCGGTCGAGCGATGCCTCGCAGACGCGCATCGTGCCGTTCAGATTGATATTGACCACGGTGTCGAAGATATCCGGATCACGCTCCTGCCCCCGGCGGATGATTCCGGCACAGTTGACGACGACATCGAGATCTCCGAGTGCCGCGACGAAGGCTCGGGTGGCATCGTTGGAACGGACATCCAGAACGCCGTAGCGGATCGAACCGGATGGGTCGCTGCGTCGTGCCTCAACGCATTCGGCATCCGTTGCGCCGGTGGCGTGAACCGCCGCGCCGGCGTCACGGAAGCATTGTGCGATGGCTCCACCGATGCCACCCGTTCCCCCGGTGACGAGGACCGTGCGGCTTTCCATCCAGCCACGGGCCCATGCGGCGGTGTCAGCGGATGAACTGGTCGACATAGTCCGCCCCCAATCCGACCTCTTGGTAATGGGCACGGCACATGTCGATCTTGGTGAAGACGTCCTCGTAGCCGATCTGCTTGTTGTCCTTGTCGAGATAAACCATGCAACCCGAGATGTTGAAGAAGGTGATCATTTCGTCGCAGTCCTCGGGGACATTCAGGGTGTGGATCTCGCCGGGCGGCTCGAACACGAAAGAACCTTCCTCCGCTATCCAGTCGTGCTCAAAGTAGTGCCATTTGCCCTTCATCACCATGCCGAAGACCGGTGCGGGGTGCACATGCCGGGACAGGACGCCCGAGCGGGTCACCTTCAGGAGGTTGCACCACTGCCCTGTCAGCGTGTTGAGAAACATCGGCCGGAAGAAGACGTCCGGGGCCTGCGGCACCCAGACACGCGGATCGTCCGGTATGGCCTTGATGGCAATCTCCGCAGAGGCAAGCGCATGGGTCGAGCCGTTCATGGAGGTGTACATGTTCCTTACCTTTCTCAGGTGAGTTGTTCCAGCGCCCGCATGGCCATCGCATGATCTTCCACATCTGGCAGGCCGCTGATCGCGACGGTGCCGACTATTCCAACGTTGCGCACGCGAATGGGGGCGCCACCGCCGCTCGCGGCAAAGTCCGAAGCGGGAAGGCGGTAGCGGGCGTGGAATTCCGTCGCATTGCGCTCGCACAGCAGGCGCATGTAAAGGGAACTGCGGTTGAAGCGTTCGACCACGGCGCGCTTGCGACCAGCCCATGCCAGGTTGTCGGGAGAGGCTCCGGGCAGCAGTGCCGAAAAGACGACGGTACCGCGGTGGCTGATCTCGATGGCGACTGGAAGCGTTCCTGTCGCGGCCGTCTCGCGAAGAGCGCAGCCGAGCTGCCATGCCAGTTCATAGTCGAAGCCTTCGAGCTGGATCGCCTCCTCTTCGGCGATCAGCTCTTCTATTGTCGGTGCCGCTGCCATGGTAATGTCTGCTCCTGCATGTGTCGCTGGCTTGGGCAAGCGACCCAGCCGCTTCGTTGCGCCTGGGCTCTCGCCGCGGACGTCGTTCAGTCGGCCGTTTGGGCATTTCGCCAGTCGAGATACTCCTCTTGAACGCCTTCCGTGAGCGGGTAATATTTGCGCAGATCACCCCCCTGCGACAGGCGGAAGCGGGCAAACTCCTCCCATTCAGCATGCTCGCTCGAACGCGCGATGACTTCGGACGCAAGCGCGACAGGAACGACAATCACTCCGTCGTCATCGGCCACGATGATGTCACCGGGCATGACCAGAACACCGCCGCATGCCACCGGCACGTTGACGGCAAATGGGATCAATCCCGTTTGTGCATGGTAGTTCGGCGTTACGCCCCGCACCCAGATGCCGAGGTCGAGCTCCTTGGCCTTGGCGGAATCGCGGATGCAACCGTCCACGACGACGCCGGCGCCTCCACGGCCGGCCAGGAAGGTCAGCATCATTTCGCCGAAGATGCCGCTGGCCATGTCGCCGCGGGCGTCGACGACCACTATGTCGCCGGCTTGCGCCGGGTACAGGACGTGGCGATGTAACTGCAGCTCGGGATTTTCGTATTCGTTGGAGCCATAGAGGTCCTCGCGCTTCGGCATGCATTGCAGGGTGAGCGCCGGACCCGCGACCGAGCGTCCATATTTCAAAGGAAGCGGACCACGGATCTGCGCGTCCCGGATCCCCAGCAGGCTCAGTTCGCTGCTGGCGGTGGCGGTGCCGATCACGGCCAGGGCGTCGCACAACTCGCGGGCCGGGCGAGAGATGTCTTTTATATCTGCGGGAGACTGCATGTCATGAAACCTCAATTTGGGAATGGGAAGGCGGCGGTCAGACCCAGCCGCCGTCGATGATGTAGTTCTGGCTGGTAATCACCCGTGCGTCATCGGATGCCAGGAAGAGAGCGAGCTTGGCGACGTCCGCCGGCAGCAGCCTCTGCTTCAGAGCCTGGCGTTCCTGGCGCATGGCATCCGCCTCCGGCGTCAGCCAGAGATCCAACTGCCGCTGCGTCATGATCCAGCCGGGCGACACGGCGTTGACGCGGATGTTAAAGGGGCCGTAATCTCGGGCGAGAGACCGGACGAGCCCGATTACCGCGGACTTGGAGGCGGTGTAGAGCGCCATGCCGCCAAAGCCTGCCATCCAGGAAATCGAGCTCATGCAGATGATCGCGCCGCCGCCTGCCGCTCTCATGTCTGGGAGAACCGCCTGCGAGGCGAAGAACTGGTGTTTCAAATTGGTGGCGATGCGATCGTCGAAATAAGACTCCGTCACATCCTCCGTCGCGTGGCGCTCGTCATGCGCTGCATTGTTGACGAGAACGGTGATGGCGCCCAGCTCACCCCTGACGGTCTCGATGCCGGCGCGAAGCCCTTCCGTATCGCGCAGGTCAAGGGGTACGAAGAGAACCTGTTGTCCCTTTGCCGTCAGCGCATCGGAGAGAACTGCGCCGGCCGTCTCGTCCCGATCGAGAAATCCGACCTTGGCGCCTTGCTCGGCGAAGGCTTCGACCAGTGCCGCACCGATGCCGCTTGCGCCTCCGGTGATCAGGACTGTCTTTCCGTTCAGGTCCGGATAGATGGCCATCGTCACGCTGCCTCCCGGAAGTCGATACGCTTTCCGCTCTTGCCGTCGAACAACTGGATCCGCTCCGGGATGAGCGAGACGTAAAGGATCTCGCCCGGCTTCTGCGGGATGCGTTCGCGGAAGACGCCGACGATTTCATGCCCCGCCAGTCGCAGGAGAACCTGCGTCTCTGCGCCGGTCGGCTCGATCGTGACGATCTCCGCGGCATGCTCGTTTGCGTCGAGCAGCAGGTGTTCCGGACGGATCCCGAGCTTCATCTCCCTTCCCTCGAATTCCGTCACGGCAAAGGGCAGCGCGATGCGGGTGCTGTCGTCGCCGACGAAGCTGCCGCCGCTCACCTTGCCGCCGATCACGTTCATCGCCGGGGAGCCGATGAAGCCCGCAACGAAGAGGTTTGCCGGGTGATCGTAGAGCTCGAGCGGAGATCCCATCTGCTCCACGATCCCGCCATGCATCACGACAATCTTGTCAGCCATGGTCATGGCCTCGATCTGGTCGTGAGTCACATAGACGGTCGTCGTCTTCAGCCGATGGTGGTTCTGCTTGATCTCAGACCGCATCTGCACCCGCAGCTTCGCGTCGAGGTTGGACAAAGGCTCGTCGAAGAGGAAGACTTCCGGATTACGCACCATGGCGCGCCCCATGGCGACGCGCTGGCGCTGACCTCCGGACAACTGACGCGGGTAGCGGTCGAGATAGTCGCCGAGGTTGAGCATGGCCGCGACCTTGGTGACCCGGTCACGGGTTTCTTCCTTGGGTGCGCGGGCAAGCTTCAGCGAGAAGCCCATGTTCTGCTCGACGGTCATGTGCGGGTAAAGCGCATAGCTCTGGAAGACCATGGCGATGTCGCGCTCCTTCGGCTGAAGACCGTTGACGACACGCTCGCCGATGGAGATCTCGCCTGCAGAAATGTCCTCGAGCCCGGCCAACATGCGCAGCAAGGTCGACTTGCCACAGCCGGACGGGCCCACGAGAACCACGAATTCGCCGTCGGCTATGTCGATGGACACGCCATGCAGCACCTCCAGTGCTCCATAGGATTTGCGAACGTTGTTGATCGATACCGGTGCCAATTGCCGTCTCCTGTCAGGGTGTCTCAATCATCCCAGCGGGGTGATTTGGCCGGATTGATGTGCCGTGCGGAGCGGTCCAGCGTGCGGATCCGCAAGATCTCGTCGGCAGTGAGGTTCACGTCCTGCGACGCGAAGTTGTTCTTTAGATTTTCGATGCTCGATGAGGCCGGGATGACGACGTGGCCTTCCGCCATCAGGAAAGCCAGCGCGACGGCCGCGGCGGTGACGCCGTAACTCTCGGCGATGGCTTTCAGGAGCGGATCGTCGTTAACGGCTCCCTTGTAGAGGGGCTGGTAGGCAGTCAGTACCAGCCCCTTGCTGTGGCAGTGGCGCACGAGCCGCGGCGCCTGCAGGTAGGGGTGGATCTCCACCTGATCCGTGACGATAGCGTTCTCTCCCAAGAGAGCGAAGGCCTTGTTCAGCAGAACAATCGGGAAGTTGGACACGCCGATATAGCGCGTCCATCCGCGCTGTTGTGCGTCGGCCAGTGCCAGCATGTAGTCATCGAACGGCACCGCGTCATTCTGCGAGGGCCAGTGGATGAGCAGCAGGTCGACCTGATCGGTGCCGATTGTCTCGAGACTTTTCTCGACGCTCGGCAGGAAATCGCCCTTGGACAGATTGGTGTCTGCAACCTTGGTGGTGACGAAGAAGTCAGAACGCGGCAGTCCGGATCGGCGGATGGCCTCGCCGACGCTTCCTTCGGTGTCATAGCTCTGGGCGGTATCAATATGGCGATAGCCAACCTCGATCGCCGACAGGATTGCCTCTATGCCCGCGTCGCCCGTGCGTCCGAAAGTGCCGAGGCCAAGTTGAGGGATCGGGGATGTATAGGTCATTGCATTCCTCTCTCAGCCCTTCGTTGCGCCGGCGGTGAGACCGCCGACGAAGAGCCGCTGCATGGACAGAAACAGGATGGCGATCGGCAGGGTCATCACCACGGAGGCTGCCATGACGGCACCCCAGTCGGTGTTGAACTCTGTCGAGAACTCCGCGAGCCCGATGGGCAGCGTCTTGACCGAGGAATCGGTGGCAAAGCAGAGCGCGAAGATGAACTCGTTCCAGGTCGTCACGAAGGCGTAGACCATGACGGAGGCAAGGCCCGGCAAGGAGAGGGGCAACGTGATTCGGAACAGGCATTCTAGGCGGCTGGCGCCATCGATGATCGCTGCTTCCTCCAGTTCGACTGGGATGTTCTTGAAGTAGCTCGTGAGCATCCACACCGAGAGCGGAAGCGTGATGATCATGTAGACAAGGATCAGGCCCCAGTAGGTGTTGACGAGATTGAGCACCCGGAGCGTCACGAACAGCGGCACGATGATGGCGGCCGTCGGCAGGAGCTGGCCCACCAGCACGAAAGACTGGAGAAGCGGCTTTCCCTTGAAGTTGAAACGGGAAAAGCCGTAGGAGGCAAAGATCGCCAGCACGAGCGCCAGGGCCGG
>JAEWKX010000074.1 GCA_023393575.1 Pseudomonadota bacterium | reverse complement strand
AGCTTGTGGCGTTCGGCCAGCGCGTCGATTGCAGCCCAGATCGTCTCATGTGAAAGCATGGCGGTACTTGCTCCGACTCGAGGATCCGTAAGCATCGCCCTCCCGAACCTTCGTGCCATCCCGAGGCGTGATGGGTCCGGACATCTCAAGGCCTGAGCGCATCCCGACACCGGTCTGCCACTCGGGCCGACCTGCCGGTAACTTAATCAAACCGCGGCTGTGGGTAAAGGGATTAAGGAATAAAATCCTGTTTAGGCCACCATTGGCATGTTGATCTTGCCGAGCTTGATCACTGCCTGGGTGCGGCTGTCGACATTGAGCTTCAGCAGTATGGCGGAGACATGCGCCTTGACGGTCGCCTCCGAGACGCCGAGTTCGTAGGCGATCTGCTTGTTGAGGAGCCCTTCGCCCAGCATCGCCAGGACACGGCTCTGTTGCGGCGTCAGCGTCCTGAGGCGCTCGATCAGTTCGTGGACCCCGGGATCCTCCTCGCTCACGGGCAGATGCGCCTCCGGCACCCAGATGTCCCCCTCCAGCACCGCATGAACGCCGGCCCGGATGTCATCGAGGCCGGAGGATTTCGAGATGAAGCCGGATGCGCCGAGTTCGAGCGCCCGGCGGATCGTGGCGCCGTCGTCGGTGGCCGATACGATCACGATCGGCAGGCCGGGGAATTCCGCCCGAAGTGACATGAGGCCCGAGAAACCGCTCACGCCCGGCATGGCGAGATCGAGCAGCATCAGGTCGGCTTCGGGATTGTCGCGCGCGGACCGACGGGCGGCTTCGAAATCGCCGGCCTCCAGGATCTGCTGCTGATCACCCAGGTTCTGGACGGCCTGCTTGAGCGCGCCGCGGAAAAGTGGATGGTCGTCGGCGATGATGATCGTCAGTGTGTGCATTCCACACCCCCTCCCAAGGGCACAGCCGCATATGTCTGTATACATTTTTACGCGCGCAGCGCCCGGGAAACAATAGCCCTGTTCTTGTGGTGGAGAACCTGGCTCACGTTTTCTGCGGCACCGGCTCCGGATTGTGCCGTTCCGAGGTGAATTCCTCGATGATTTCCATGAAGCGGCGCATGAACCGTTCCATGATCGAGAGACCCTGCTCGATTTCTGCCTCGTCCGGTAGGTCCTTCGACGACGGTAGCGCGTCGAGGCGCCGCTCCAAAGCGGTGATGCGCCCGGTCAGGAGTTCCAGCTCCTTCTCGTAGGCCGCCCGCTCATCGGCCGCCATGCGGCAGGTCAGGGTGCCGTCCTGATCGCGGCACAGCGAGACGGCCCCCGTCTCGCGGTCGAGGCGGACGAACCCGCTCTCGGTTCGCTCCAGGGTGAATCGCGCGTCCGCCGCTTCCTGTGCGAGGGAGGGCGCCGGCACCAGCAGTAACAACCCGATCGACGACAGTCTCTTCATCTGGCGCTCCTGCTCTGCAATGGTGGACAAGTGGTGGTCTTTGCGGCAAACGGCAAGGACAACTCTACTGCTTTCACGAAAGCCGGTCATGAAAAACATCGTCTACAAGATCGTTCCGCGTTCGCTCTGGCAGCCGGCCAGGCAGGGAGGCGCCTTCGACGGTGCGCCGATCGATCTGCGGGATGGCTTCATCCACCTGTCGACGGCGGCACAGGCCCGCGAGACGGCCCGCCTCCATTTCGCAGGTCAGCAGGACCTGCTGCTGGTTGCGATCGATGGTGAAATGCTGGGCGACGCCCTGCGGTTCGAGCCCTCGCGCGGCGGCGATCTCTTTCCGCACCTCTACGCACGGCTTCCGATGGAGGCCATAGCGTGGGAGCGTCCGCTGCCGCTCGGCGACGATGGCCTGCATGTCTTCCCGGAGGATTTTGCCTGATGTTTGGCCGCCTCTCGGACCTCGCCCGCCAGGGGGTTTTTCTGCTGGATCCGGAAACGGCGCACGGCATGTCGGTCGCGGCCCTGAAGAGCGGCCTCTTCCCCTCCTGCAGCATGCCGTATGATGCCCGGCTGGCACAGACGGTGGCGGGGATCCGCTTTCCCAATCCGCTCGGCATGGCTGCAGGCTACGACAAGAATGCCGAGGTTCCGGATGCGCTGTTGCGGCTGGGCTTCGGCTTCGCCGAGATCGGGACCGTGACGCCGAAGCCCCAGGCGGGCAACGAGAAGCCGCGTATCTTCCGGCTGACCGCAGACCGGGCGGTGATCAACAGGCTCGGCTTCAACAACGAGGGACATGCCGCCGCCCATGCGCGTCTGGCCGCCCGCCGCCGCGGTGGAGGTATCGTCGGCGTCAACATCGGCGCGAACAAGGACAGCGCCGACCGCGTGGCCGATTATGTCGCCGGCATAGAGCGCTTCTCTTCCGTCGCGAGTTATTTCACCGTCAACATCTCGTCCCCCAATACGCCGGGGCTGCGCGATCTGCAGGCGCGCGAGAGCCTGAAGGCGCTGCTGGACGCGGTCCTCGCCGCTAGGAACCGGGAGGCGGCACGCTCGGGGCATGCGCTCCCGGTCTTCCTGAAGATCGCCCCGGACCTGACGGAGGAGGGGCTTGACGACGTCGCTGCCGAGGCGCTGTCCCATGATCTCGACGGCCTGATCGTGTCGAACACGACGCTCTCGCGGGAGGGGCTCACCGACCGCCGCCACGCCTCCGAAGCAGGCGGCATGTCGGGGGCTCCGCTCTTCCGTCTATCGACCACCGTGCTGGCGAAGATGCGCCAGCGCGTCGGGCCGCGGCTCGCGATCATCGGCGTCGGCGGCGTGGGAAGCGCCGAGGACGCACTGGAGAAGGGCCGCGCCGGCGCGGATCTGGTGCAGCTCTATTCCTGCATGGTCTATGAAGGGCCCGGCCTGCCGGGGCGCATCCTGCGCGGCCTCTCCGGCCTCCTCGACCGGGAAGGCATCGGCGCCATCGGTGAACTGCGCGATACGCGGCTGGCTCACTGGGCGGCAATAAAGCTCTGAGCCGTCTTTCGCGGCACGTTGGCGAGCAGCAGAATGCCCCGCAGCAGGAGAAACAGATTGAGGGCCAGCCAAAGGCCGTGATTGGCGAAAGCCGGCACCAGGCCGACGAGCGCAAGGCAATAGGCGGCAAACGACAGCAGCATCATGTTCCGCATCTCCCTCGACCAGGTCGCGCCGATGAAGACGCCGTCCATCTGGAAGGCAAGCGCTCCTGCAAGGCCGGTCATCGCCGCCCAGGGGAGGTAGGTGAGGGCGGTCCTGCGGACCTCCTCGGACGTCGTCAGGAACTCGATGATGGGTAGCCCGAGCAGCAGGAAGAAGGCTGCGACCATGCCTGCCATCGCGAACGACCATGCCGCCGTCAGTTTCAGCGCGCGGTCGAACGCGGGCCGGAGGTTCGCGCCCACGGCGCGCCCGGCCAACTGTTCCGCTGCGCCGGCAAGGCCGTCCAGGAAGAAGGCCGAGAGCATGAAGATGTTCATGAGCACCGCATTCGCGGCGAGTGTGACGGAGCCGAAGCCGGACCCCAGCCGTGTCATCAGTGCGAATGCGCCGTTGAGGACCAGCGAGCGGATCAGGATGTCCGCGTTCAACTGGAAGAGCTGCCTGAGCTTGTGCGGGTCGAGGATCTCCCTGCGGCACGGCCGGTTGGAGGCGGAAAACCGTCGCAGGACCAGCGTCAGGCCGACTGCGGCGCCGATCAGATCTGCAGCGGCGGTACCCCAGGCGATCCCGGAAATTCCCCAGCCGAGCCAGAGACCGAGCGCGATCGAAAGCAGGATGTTGGTGCCGTTCAGCAGGATCTGCAGCGCCAGTCCGAGGTTGGCCTGTCCACGACCGAAGACGAAGCCGAGGATCGCATAGTTTACGAAGGTCGCCGGGCTGGAGAGGACGCGGATGCCGAAATATTCGCGAACCACCGCCGCGACCTCTGGCTCCGTCGTCATCAGCTCCGGGGCCAGCCACAGGATCGGCGGAGCGAGGAGAAGCATCACGGCACCCAGGCAGGCCGCGCTCAGGACGGCCCGCCAGAACACCGCCTGCAATTCACGAGGATCGCCCCGGCCGTAGGCCTGGGCTGCAAGTCCCGTCGTCGATGTCCGGAAGAAGCTCAGGCTGCCATAGATGAGGTCGAACAGGATCGCTGCGATCGCAAGGCCGGCGAGGGCCTCGGGGCGTCCGAGCCGGCCCGCCACGGCCGTGTCGGTCAGTCCGGGCCG
>JAEWKX010000055.1 GCA_023393575.1 Pseudomonadota bacterium | reverse complement strand
CCCGCCGGCCCCGGTTGGCGACCAGATATTCCAGGATGCGCCGTTCACGGCGCGGCAGGGGGAAGATTTCGCCGGCGATCTCGGGATCGCGACCATCGGAGAAGACTCGGATCTGCCCGACATCCGTGTAATTTGCGATCGCCTTCAAACGACGCCGGATTGCCGCGGCCCGCGCAAGGATCTCACGGGGATGGACCGGCTTGCGCACGACGTCGTCGACGCCGCTGTCGAAAAGCGCCAGGGTCGCATCGAGAGATGGCTGATCGCTGACCGCGATCACCGGCGCCTGGGAACGATCCCGGATCGTACGGGGCAGATCCAGCATGCAATCGCCCTGTCCGATCACGAAGGCTTCTACGGCATTGATGTCGCCGTCTGCCGCCGTATTCACCCATTCGTTGAATTCCGCCGGGTCAAAACCGGTCGAGGGAATTCCCTCTCGCCCAAAAAGGGAAGTGTAGCCGTCCTTAACGAGCTCGCGCTCATCAACCACTACGATCATTCGTCCGCCTCCGAATCAGTTGTGGTGTTTCGATGAGGCTATGGGTACGAATCGCGGGAATCGGGCACAAGCTGTGGGAAGTTAACTAAACAAATTAATAGTTGATTAACCATTACCCGGCGATTTGCACTAGATGTAGTATGCTGACAGCCAGAAGGCACAATTTTATCGGTGGACAAATTAATACTTGGACAAAACGGGGCTTGCCTCGCCTTATTTCGCCCAAAAGACGCCACATATAGGGAAACGAGTCCGCAGGGGTACGCACAACACCCTCAGGTTGTCATTGATGACAAAACTGCTTGGCGTTCACGGTCCATTTCCCGTAGCCGGTGGCGACCAGATTGCTGATCACGCGGCAAACATATTTCTTCTGGGCGGGGTCGTTGTTCGGGCCAGCATGGTATCGTGCCACCGCCATCGTCCAGGTCTCGTGCCGGTTGTGGAGGTTGCGGAGAAATTTCGCCGCATACTCGACATTCCGTCGGGGCTCGAACATCTCGGCCGCGGAGGAGAAGTTCTCGCCGTGGAAGTGATGATTGATCTGCATGCATCCGACATCGATCAGCTTCCGGCCCTCGCGTCGCGCCGCTTCGAAGACCCCCAATGCCTCCTGCCGCGACGCAGGATAATACGCCTTGCCCTCGACGTTCATCGCGTAGGCATACAGGCTGCCCTTTCGACCCGTCTCCGTCAGGCCGACCGAGTAGAGGATGCCTTCGGGAACACCGTACTTGTGTGCGGCCGCCTGGATCTCCTGCTCGCAGGCACCTGCCGATGCCGATGCATCAGAGGTAAAGCTGGCCAGAACGAGAGCCGACAGGATCGGCAACAGTCGCCTTGTCCGAGCCCACGTCATCCGGTTCTCCATTCAATTCCGTGCCGAAAGCGGAGCGCTGCTGATCGCGCTCCTGAGCGTTGCCGTTCCTTTCGCCGTTGCCGGTCATAGGCTGACCCGTCTGGGCATTCTGCTGCCCTTTCTGCGGATCGGCGTCGGCGGTCGGCGAGATGCTGATGGTTACTTGATCCACCGAGAAGCCCTGGGACTTCAACGCGTCGAGCATTCCCTTGCTGTCTTCGCTGAGCTGCTGATACGCAGCCCGGTTTTCCACCGTCAGGTGGACGTGGAGTTCTTCTCCGATCAGGCGCAGCGTCGCAGTCACCGAGCCAAGGCTGTGTGGATTCATCTGCAGCTTCAGCATGTGGACCGCCGATCCTGTCGGGCCGCCGGCCGGATCCGATCCGAGCGTACCTGCCTGCATGGCAGCGGACCATCCCGCATCACCCGTCATGCTGGCAACCAGCGATGCGCCGTTTGATGCCGGTGTCAGCCCGAGAAAACGACGTGACTCCACGACGGAAACAGTTTCCACGACCGTCGGACCGCTTCTTCCCTCCGCTCCGCTGTCGCGAGCGTCGGCAGCCCGGCTCAGTTCGCCGGCAACGGCGCCCCCCTTCGCATCGGAGAAGCGGAAGATACGCTCCTGTCCGGCGGGGGCTTCAGGATCGGTCGGCATATCGAGCAGATCACCGGCGCCGACATCTCCCCCGTCCGCAGCCGGGAACCGTTCATTACGGCTCGACGCTCCGGCCATATCGCCCTTGCGAAGCCTGCCATCCGCTGTCTGCGTACCATGGCCGGCAACTGTCTGGGGTTGTGATTGATTGGCGAGGATGCTCAGGACCTCCGACGCTCCACCGGCGACCGGCCGTTGCGCCGACGCGTCATCCCTTGCTTCGTGGAGGGCCTCGCTGTCGTCGACCTGATCCTCCTGACCTTCCTCCTGGCGCGCAGGTCCGTGGACGGACAATGGCGCATCGCCCGACCTGGTTCTTCCCGCAGCCAGAGAAGCCTGTCCTTCCCTGGCGGATGGCGCTTGCACGATGGAGGTACGAACGTTGCGAACCCGTGCCGTCTCCAGCCCATCGGCAAGGCTCATCCTGCCCGAACGCGCTGCCGGGGCATCCGGGTCTACGAGCGTCCCGGTCGGTCCATCCGGCCCCTCCGCGTTCTGCTCCGCCTTGGCATTGCCGCTGCTGCCGCCCTCCTTGCCCAACCGAGACAAGGCACTGGAAAAGCCGTCTTCGCCGTCGGATTTGCCCGTTCGTCCATTCCCTTTCGACACGGACTCGGCGGGGGGCGCCTTGGAGAGAGCATCCAGCATCAT
>JAEWKX010000026.1 GCA_023393575.1 Pseudomonadota bacterium | reverse complement strand
CCTGCTCATCCTGGCGATCTGGTTCCTCGTCTCCATCTCCTACTACGGCGTCTTCACCTGGATGCCGCCGCGGCTGGCGGGCGAGGGATTCGGCTTCGTGCGCGGCTACGGCTTCCTCGTCCTCGTCGCACTCGCCCAGCTTCCCGGCTATGCGCTGGCGGCCTACGGGGTGGAGAAATGGGGACGCAGGCCGACGCTCGTCGGCTTCTGCCTGCTGTCGGCCGCGGGATGCCTTCTTTTCGTCGTCGCCGGCAGCGGGATCCTGATCGGCGCGTCCCTGCTGATCATGAGCTTTGCGCTGCTCGGCACCTGGGGAGCGCTCTACGCCTTCACCCCGGAACTTTATCCCACGGCATCGCGTGCGACCGGCATGGGGGCGGCGGGCGCCATGGCGCGCTTCGGCGGCCTGCTGGCGCCGTCGCGGATGGCGCTGGTCGTGGCGCAGAGCTTCGGCCTGGCGGTCGCGATCTTCGCGGGGCTGCTGATCCTGGCCGGCGTCGCGGCGTTCCTGATCGATGCGGAGACCAGGGCCGCGTCTCTGGCCTGACCCGGATCAGAGCCGCTTTTTCAACCAGGTGACGGAATGACCCCCGGTGAGGCCGTCCAGCCTGCCGACCGTTTCGTAGCCTTGCTTGAGGTAGAAGGGCATCGCCTGAGGGTTCATGGTGTCGAGATAGGCACCGACGCAGCCGCGGCGGCGGGCTTCTTCCTCCGCCATGGCCAGCAGCCTCCTTGCCAGTCCCCGGCCGCGAAGATGTTCCGGAATGAACAGCATCTGCACGTAGAGCCAGCCGCGGCCGGTACGTCCCAGAAGTCCGCCCTCTGGCTCGCCGGCATCGTCGCGCAGGATAATGGCGAGATCCTTCCGGTCCATCGGGCCGAAGTTCTCGATGTTGTAAGCCTGCAGGCGATCGAGGATTGCCTGCTCCTCCTCCGGGCTGAAATGGTCGGTGATCGTCAATTCGGGAAGCATGCGGCGCGCCGGAGTGTTTGAATGGCGTGCCGGATATCAGCAGCGGGAAGGGGAGGGAAGGGGATAAGAGCGTTATCCCTAACGACCTTCCCGCCACCACATGGCGGCAATCGCGAAAAGCAGGATCGACAGCCCGCCGAAGCCGGCAAACAGCGGGATCGTGTTGATCCCCCGCAGCACCGTTTCGTCGGTGAGGCGGACCACCATCCGGTTGCGGTCCTGCACCCGCACTTCGCCGCGTACGGGCAGGATGTTCGGCACGGTGACGTTCTCGCCGTCCGCGACGCGCGCGACCAGCCCCTTCGATTTCTCGGCAGTGGGCATCAGTGTCTCTTCGGTCGAGATCATCGCCTTGAACTCCGGCGCATCGACGGTTCCGACATGTACCAGCGTGGAGAATTCGCCGTTCTTCACCTCGAAGAGCCCCGTTTCCTCCATGCGGCGCTCGAAGCGGAAAAGACCCGGTCCGCTCCCGGCAAGCGGAACGGTCTCGGTCCGGCCGGAGGGGTAGATGATCGTCGCGGGCCCGGGGTCGTCGCCGATGGTCTGGCGCGTCGCCTCCAGTGTGCGTCCCACGGCGTGTGCGGTCAGCGCCTCCTCCTCGAGCTCCGGCTCCTTCATCAGCCAGTGGGCGATGCGGCGATAGAGGGACACATGCGGACCGCCACCCTCGAAACCGCGTGCCCACAGCCAGCCGTGGTCGGACAGCAGCATGGCCACGCGTCCTTCGGCCTGGCGATTGAGAACGAGCAGGGGGCGGCCCTGGTCGCCCAGCATGACCGTCTCGCCTCGCGGCTGCGCCACGTCGATCGAGCGAAACCAGCGACCCCAGGAGGGCGGTTCCTGGCCGGCTCCGTCGAGCCCGCGGGTGACGGGATGCTTGCGGCCCTCCTCGGACAGGCGAGGGTAGAAGCCGGCATTGTGAATCTCACCGGTCGGCTCGGCGGGCAGGACCTGAGAGAGAGGCGTGGCGGCGATCGAGCTGTCGCCGGCGTGCTCGGGGCCTGCCGCGATGAGAAGCGCCCCGCCGTTCTGCACGTACTGGGCGATGTAGTCGTAATACAGGATCGGCAGGACGTTGCGGTGGGTGTAGCGGTCGAAGATGATGAGGTCGAAGTCCTCGATCTTCTCCACGAAGAGTTCACGCGTCGGGAAAGCGATCAACGATAACTCGTGGATCGGAGTACCGTCCTGCTTTTCCGGCGGGCGCAGGATCGTGAAGTGGACGAGGTCGACGGAGGCATCCGATTTCAGGAGGTTGCGCCAGGCGCGCTCACCGGCATGCGGCTCCCCGGAAACCAGCAGCACGCGGAGGTTCTGGCGGATGCCGTCGATGACGTGGACGGCGCGGTTGTTGACGGCCGTGACCTCGCCTGGGACCTCCGCGACGGAGAATTCCATGACGTTGCCGCCGCCGCGCGGCACGGTGAAGGAGAAGGGCACGTCCGTGCCGGGCGCCGCCTGGAGAGTCGCGATATCCTCGCCGTTCATGCGGACGGTCACGTCGGCGGTGCCGCCATCGCTCCGCCCGTCGTCGAAGACCCGAAGGGTCATTTCCTGCTCTTCGCCGACGATGCCGAAGCGGGGGGCGCGCACGACCTGAATGCGCCGGTCGAACTCGTCCGGCCGGCCGGTGATCAGGCCATGCAACGGTGCGTCGATGGAAAGATTCTGATCGACGCCCGGCAGGTCGTGGATCTGCCCGTCCGTCAGGAAAATTGCGCCGCCGACGCGGCCGGGCGGAATATCGGAGGTGGCCGAGGAGAGCGCTCCGAACAAGCGGGTTGCGGGAGTATCGGTGTCGGGGTCGTCCTCGACCTCCACGATGCGCGTCTCGATCCGCGGAAAACGCGAGAAACGTTGTTCCAGCTCGGCCAGTGCCCGGTCCGTCTGCTCACGCCGCCCCGCCATGGCCTGGCTCTGGGAGCGGTCCACGACGATGGGAACGATAGTCGAAAGCTGTTCGCGATCCTCCTGCATCAGCAGGGGATTGGAGAGGGCGAGCAGGAGAGCCGCAAGCGCCACTGTCCGCAATGTCGCGCCGCGGATGCGCCGCCACAGGCTGAGCGCGGAGAGGAGCGCGGCGAGGACCGCAAGTCCTGCGAGGATAGGCCAGGGAAGGAAGGGGGCAAAATCAAGCGTCATTTCCGGCCGCTCCTACTGCCCGAGCCGTTCGAGCAGATCCGGCACATGGACCTGGTCGGACTTGTAGTTGCCGGTGAGCATGTACATCATGATGTTCACGCC
>JAEWKX010000400.1 GCA_023393575.1 Pseudomonadota bacterium | reverse complement strand
CGGCATCACTGCTTTCGCATTACAGATAAATCCGCCTCAGGCAAAGGCAGGCTTGCGCCGGCTGCCCATCCTCAGGACGAAGTAGACACCGCCGCCGACCGCGACCCCGAAGAACCATCCATAGGTGCCCCACCAGTCAGGGAGGATCGACGTGAAGGTCGGCAGGATGGACGAGAACAGCGCGCCCACGGCAAACGCGATGAACGCATTGCCGTGCCAGCCGTTCTGGAACCGGAATTCGCCATTCTCATCGTAGAGCGCGGCCACGTCGAGCCGGCCTTTCCGGATCAGGTAGTAGTCGACCATCATGACGCCGAAGATCGGCCCCATCGTCGAGCCGATGAAGTTGACGAAGTTCGCCGCTCCCGTTTCCCAGGGTGCGAACGGGTAGAGCAGGAGGGCGATCAAGGCGGCGATGTAACCGCCCCGCTTGAAGCTGATCCGGCGCGGGAAGACGTTCGCGAAGTCGAAGGCCGGCGATACGAAGTTTGCCACCACGTTGATGCCCAGGGTCGCGACCGCGAATGTCAGGGCGGCGAGCAGAGCGAGAAACCAGCTTTCGAACTTGGCTGAAATCTGGTCCGGATGCAGCAGCACCTCCCCGTAGACGGTGTATGCCGCGGTTGTGGTGACGCCGGCCACGAGGCAGAAGGCGAGCAGGTTGATGGGCAGACCCCAGAGATTGCCCTTGCGCAGCGTCTTCTCGTCCTTCGCATAGCGGGAGAAGTCGCAGAAGTTGAGGTAGAGGGCGGCGAAATAGGTGATCCAGGTGGCCGCGACGGCCGCAAGTGCGGCGAGCGTACCGGGTTCGTAGGGTACGCCGGCAGCACGTGTCTTCTCGATCAGAACCTCGCGGGGGATCTCCGACCCGAAGGAGAAGGTGCCGGACTTGACGACGACGTAGACGGCCAGGATCAGCATCATGATCCAGACCGCAGGGCCCGCCCAGTCCTGAAACTTTCGGACCGTCTCCATGCCGCGCTGGATGATCAGCAACTGCAGCCCCCAGACGACCACGTAGCAGATCACCTCGAGCGTGGAATGTCCCAGCATGTGGCTGTTCTGGTGAAACGCCAGCATGCCTTCGTCGCGAATGAGAAGCGCCACGATCGCACCGGAGGCCGCCGCCGTCTGCGCGCCATACCAGAAGCAGGCGACGATCGCCCGTACGATGGCGGGTACATTTGCCCCGAACGTGCCGAACGAGGCGCGCGCCAGAACCGGGAAAGGAACGCCGGTGCGCACGCCGGCATTCCCGACCAGGCTCATGAGGAAGAAGATCACCAGCGACCCGATGCCGATCGCGAAAACGAAATTCACGAAGCTGCCGCAAAGCAGGAAGAGGCTTGCGGCGAGGTAATAGCCCCATAGGCTATGCACGTCGGACGTCCACACGTTGAAGATACTGAAGGCGCCCCATTTCCGTTCCTCGGCGGGCGCAAGATCCTCGTTGTACAACGAGGGGGATGGATTGCTGATGGTCATGACTTGGTCCCCATTATCGTTTTGGTCCCCATTTATTGCGGATCAGTCGATCCGACACCGATCCTGCGACTAATCCCGTGATTTGACAAATTCTTTGGTGGGGGAGAGGGCCTGCTTCCGCGAAGCCACCCGCGAGAGCCAAGATTCTCGCGGCCCAGGGATGACAATGCCTTTCCTTTCGTGTATTGGCCCACGCGGACATGGGGAAAGAATCCCCGTCGACCAGCAAGCAAAGAATGGTGAACCCGCTCTTGGCCCGAAAGGGGCAAACTCCCGAGGCGTGACCAAAGGACGATCGAGCGCTCTGGCTGTTTGAGAAGAACTTAGAGGTTTGAGCATGAACATCATCCAGGAACTGGAAGCCGAACAGGTCGCCAAGATCGAAGCCCAGCGCAAGCTGCCGGAATTCTCCGCCGGCGACACGCTGCGCGTGAACGTGCGCGTTCGCGAAGGCAACCGTACTCGCCTACAGGCCTATGAAGGCGTCTGCATCGCCCGTTCCGGCGGCGGCATCAACGAGAGCTTCACGGTCCGCAAGATCTCCTACGGCGAAGGCGTCGAGCGCGTATTCCCGGTCTACTCGCCGCTCGTCGAGAGCGTCGAAGTCGTACGCCGCGGCAAGGTTCGCCGCGCCAAGCTCTATTATCTGCGCGACCGCCGCGGCAAGTCGGCGCGTATCGTCGAGAACACCGGCACCCGCGCCCGCAAGCTGAACGAAGCCGAGCGCGCCGCCGTTGCCGAGGAAAAGGCACGCATCGAGGCCGAGAAGGTCGCAGCCGCCCAGGCGCTCGCCGCCGAGCAGGCAGCAGCCGAGGCCGCCGAGGCAAAGGCCGCGGAAGAAGCGAAGGCTGCAGAGGCTTCCGCAGAATAAGCTTCATCCCAGTGGATATGGAAAAGGCGGCCGTCGAGCCGCCTTTTCTGTTTTCCGCGTGTGTCCGGCGGCAGATTCGTTCATGTTGAACGCTTGTCGCAAAACTGCTAATAACGGCGTCATGGGATCGAAATTCGGATGCCTCGCGAACCAGTTCATCGTGCTGCAGGACCACAAGCGTCTGCCGGCACGCTTCTTCGCACGCGTCCATGGCGCACTGAACAGCCGACTTAGCTGAACCGATCCGTGTTCGCACCGGCAGCGATACGTGCCGGACTCTCCCAATTCGTCATAATCCCTGCAATGGATGGCAGCCATGAGCGCACCCCGCACCCTGTACGACAAGATCTGGGACGACCACGTCGTCAGCCAGGACGAGACCGGAACCTGTCTCCTCTACATCGACCGTCACCTCGTCCACGAGGTGACGAGCCCGCAGGCCTTCGAGGGCCTGCGCCTGGCCGGCCGCAAGGTCAGGGCACCTGAAAAGACGCTCGCCGTCGTCGATCATAACGTGCCGACGACGCCGGACCGTCATATCGGCATCAAGAACGAGGAAAGCCGCATCCAGGTCGAGGCGCTGGCACGGAACGCCCACGACTTCGGTGTCGAATACTATTCCGAAAAGGACAAGCGGCAGGGCATCGTCCATATCGTCGGGCCGGAGCAGGGCTTCACGCTGCCGGGCATGACCATCGTCTGCGGCGACAGCCATACCTCGACCCATGGCGCCTTCGGCGCGCTTGCGCACGGCATAGGCACCTCGGAAGTGGAGCATGTGCTCGCCACACAGACGCTGGTGCAGAAGAAGGCGAAGAACATGCTGGTGCGCGTCGACGGGAAGCTCCCGCAGGGCGTGACCGCCAAGGACATCATCCTCGCCATCATCGGAGAGATCGGTACCGCGGGCGGCACCGGCCATGTGATCGAATTTGCAGGCGAGGCCATCCGCTCGCTGTCGATGGAAGGCCGCATGACGATCTGCAACATGACGATCGAGGGTGGCGCCCGCGCCGGCCTGATCGCACCGGACGAGACGACCTTCGCTTACATCAACGACAAGCCCCGCGCTCCGAAAGGCAAGGCCTGGGACATGGCGCTGGACTACTGGAAGACGCTGCACACGGACGAGGGCGCGCATTTCGACAAGGTCGTGGTGCTCGACGCCGCAAACCTGCCGCCGATCGTGTCCTGGGGTTCGTCGCCGGAAGACGTCATCTCGGTGCAGGGCGTGGTGCCGAACCCGGACGAGATCCAGGACGAGACGAAGCGCGCCTCGAAATGGCGGGCCCTGGACTATATGGGCCTGAAGCCGGGCACGAAGATCACCGACATCGCCATCGACCGCGTCTTCATCGGCTCCTGCACCAACGGCCGCATCGAGGACTTGCGGGCGGCCGCCAAGGTCCTCGAAGGCCGCCATGTCGCGCCGACGGTGTCGGCCATGGTGGTGCCGGGCTCCGGTCTCGTCAAGGAACAGGCGGAAGCCGAGGGTCTCGACAAGATCTTCAAGGATGCCGGCTTCGAATGGCGCGAGCCGGGATGTTCCATGTGCCTTGCCATGAACGACGACCGGCTGAGGCCGGAAGAGCGCTGCGCCTCGACCTCGAACCGCAACTTCGAGGGCCGCCAGGGCTACAAGGGCCGCACGCACCTCGTATCGCCGGTCATGGCGGCGGCGGCTGCGGTCGCCGGCCATTTCGTTGATATCCGCGAGTGGAAATAGAGGGCCAGCAGGCTTTTGAGACGCGAATGCCGCCCTCGGGCGGCATTTTTCGTTTGGGCACCCGGTCCTGCGCAGGGATTGTTGTGTCTCCTTCCCGGACAGCCTTGTGAGAGATGTAAAAAAAGCGTTAACATTGATCTCGTGACGCCAGAACCATTGCTGGGGAAAGGCGTTCATGGATTGTATGATGCTATCGCGAGACCCGATGAACGGGTTCAGAGTGACGTTATGAAAACGTTAGCCATCGACGTTCGGCGCGCCGAGCCGCAGGATGCGACCGCAATAGCGGATACGCACCGTGTGTCCTGGAGCCAGACCTATGCGGGCCTCATTCCGCACAAGCCGCTCACGCAGATGCTCGAGCGGCGCGGCGAAACATGGTGGCGCAAGGCGACGCGGGGGCCTGCGACGCTCCTCGTCCTCGACGTCGGGGGCACGATCGCCGGCTACGCCACGATCGGACTGAACCGCGCCAAGGCGCTTCCCTACGACGGTGAGGTCTACGAGATCTATCTCAGGCCGGAGTTCCAGGGGATCGGCCTCGGACGCCGCCTGTTCGGCGAGAGCCGGCGTCTCCTGAAATCGCTTGGATGCGACGGCCTCGTGGTCTGGTGCCTGGAGGACAGCGAGCATGCCGCCCGCTTCTTCCGCCGCCATGGCGGGCTCGACATGGTGGAGGGGATGGAGGACTTCGGCGGGACCTCGCTGAGGAAGATCGGTTTCGTCTGGCCCCGCTGACATCTTACGCGGCATGATCCGGTGCCAGACCAAAGCCTTGTTGCCTTGCAGCATAATACCCAGTATCGAGGCGCATCGTCACACCTCACCTTGGGGAGAAGAATGCGTATCGATGCGATTTCCATAGGAAAAAACCCGCCTGATGACGTCAACGTCATCGTCGAAGTGCCGGTCGGCGGACACCCCATCAAGTACGAAATGGACAAGGACGCGGGCGCCCTCATCGTCGATCGCTTCCTGTACACGCCCATGACCTATCCGGGGAACTACGGCTTCGTGCCGCACACGCTGTCCGAGGATGGCGACCCGATAGACGTCCTGATCTGCAACACCCGGCCGCTGGTTCCGGGCTGCGTCATCAACGTCCGTCCGATCGGCGTGATGGTCATGGAAGACGACGGCGGCAAGGACGAAAAGATCATTGCCGTTCCGGCGCCGAAGCTGACGCGCCGGTACGACAAGATCGAGAACTACAGCGACCTTCCGGAAATCACGCTGAAGCAGATCGAGCACTTCTTCGAGCACTACAAGGATCTGGAGCCCGGCAAGTGGGTGAAGATCGGCGGCTGGCAGGACGTCTCGGTCGCAAAGCAGCTGATCGTCGAGGCGATCGAGCGCTTCAAGGGCAAGAAGTAATCAGGACCCGATCAAGGTCTTCATCCGCAATACCAGATCCTCCGGGTCGCCTTCGATCCGGAGGATTTTTTTGCGCGCCGTTTCGCCGCTGAGAATGGAGAGGGAGCTTTTCGGCCGGCGGAGCACCTTCGCCAGCAATTCGAGCAGCGCCCTGTTCGCCTTGCCGCCCTCTGCAACGGCGGTGACGCGCGCCTTCAGGAAGACTGATCCGTCATCCGTCGTCTCTATTCCCTCCACACCGTCTCGTCCGGCGCCGGGGATCAGCCGAACGGACAGCCGGAGATGATCGGGATGAAGGCTGTAGGGAAGGCTCACGCAACCAGCGGGTAAAGGCTTGTCCACAGGAGCGAACGAAGGAAGAAGATGATCAGCAGGACGATGATCGGCGAGATGTCGATGCCGCCGAGATCCGGCATGATGCGGCGGATCGGGCGCAGCACGGGTTCCGTGACGTTGTAGAGAAAGGTGCCGATCGCATTCACGAACTGATTGCGGGAATTGATGACGTTGAAGGCATAGAGCCAGGAGAAGATGGCGCTGGCGATCAGCACCCAGGTATAGAGGTTCAAAGCCAGATCGATCGTCTGAAACAGCGCGAGCATCAAGGTCTCCATTTCTTGTTGACAGACATGTAGACATTGGCGAACTAACGGGCAAGTGCCGCGCTCGGGCGCCGGACCAACGTGTTTAACGGCTCCGCTCAAGCGCGGATCGGCTCTCGAAAGCTCTCTCCGATGTCCACTCCTATCACCGGCGACCGCTTTGCAGCGTTCAGGCACGCCTCCTATGCGAGGTTCTTCACGGCTCGTTTCCTCGCTGCCTTCGCCATCCAGATCATCAGCGTGTCGGTCGGCTGGCAGATGTACGACGAGACGGGGAGTGCGCTTTATCTCGGCCTGATCGGCCTGTTCCAGTTCCTGCCCTCGCTGCTGCTCATCCTGGTCACCGGTTCCGTCGCCGACCGTTACAATCGGCGGGCTATCGTCGCCATCTGCCTTGTGGTGGGGGCCGCCTGTGCGCTGGCACTTCTCCTTTTGACGAGCGCCGGGCTCTTCATCCCTTGGGCGGTCTTCGTCATCCTTACGGTCTTCGGCATCGAGCGCGCCTTCATGGGCCCCGCCGTGCAGTCGCTGGCACCGAACCTCGTGCCGGAACGTGACCTGGCGAATGCCATCGCCTGGAACTCGTCCTCATGGCAGACAGCCTCGATCGTCGGTCCGGTCGCCGGGGGGCTGCTCTACGGCATAGGTGCAACCATCGCCTACTGCGTGGCACTCGGCATGCTTGCGCTGGCGGTCGTTCTCGTCGTCCTGATCCCGAAGCCGGCGCAGCGGACGGGATCGAGAACCGTGAGCTGGAGCGAAATCCTCGCCGGCTTCCGGTTCATAGGACAGGAAAAGGTGGTGCTCGGCGCCATCTCTCTCGACCTGTTCGCGGTGCTCCTGGGCGGAGCGGTGGCGCTGATGCCCATCTTCGCGCGTGATATCCTGGTGCTCGGGCCTTGGGGCCTGGGGCTCCTGCGCGCGGCGCCGGGGATCGGGGCGGTGGCGGTCGCCCTGTGGCTCGCCTTCTACCCCATCCGGCACCGCGCCGGCGTCGCGATGTTCGTCGGCGTCGCACTGTTCGGTGCCGGCACGATCATCTTCGGCCTGTCGCAGGCCGTGTGGCTGTCGATCGCCGCGCTCATGCTGATGGGGGCCTCGGACATGATCTCGGTCTATGTCCGGGAGACGCTGATCGTGCTCTGGACGCCGGACGAAGTTCGCGGCCGCGTCAACGCGGTGAACATGGTGTTCGTGGGCGCATCCAACGAACTCGGCGAATTCCGTGCCGGCACCATGGCATCCATCTTCGGTGCGGTGCCCGCCGTCGTCATCGGTGGGGCCGGGACCCTGGCGGTGGCGTGGATCTGGGCGATGCGCTTCCCCCAGCTGCGCCGGATCGACAGCCTGGATGCTCCGGGGGGCTAACGTCCATAGGGCCCGGGAGCCGGCTGCGTGGCTCCGGCGGGGGCGGCTGCCTGCGGCTCAGCCGGCTTTCCCGCCGCGACCTTGCTCTCCTGCCGATCGAAGACCAGATCGAGGAAGCTCCAGAGCCATTGCCGGAGCGGCGCATCGAAGATCATTCTGCCCTCGAGATGCTCGCTGCCCTTCTGGGCGTTGGGCATGACGAAGCGATGCTCGCCCCGTACCACCCAGCGCTGCATCATGGCGCGCGTCAGCTCGGCGTGGAATTGGACACCCCAGGCGTTCTGCCCGTAGCGGATCGCCTGGTTGGGATAGGCATCGCCTTCCGCAAGGCGCTGCGCGCCGTGGGGCAGGCTGAAGCCCTCCCGGTGGAAGTGATAGACCATCTGCGGCCAATGCGGCATCAGCAGCCGCCCATGCTCTGTGGTCCGCAGGGGATACCAGCCGATCTCCGCCAGGCCCTCCTTGTGGGCCGAGACCGTGCCACCAAGGTGGCGAACCATCATCTGTGCGCCGAGACATATGCCGAGGAAGGGCTTGTCCTCCTTCAGCGGTACGCCGATCCAGTCCGTCTCCTTTCGGATATAGGGTTCGGGGTCGTTGGCGCTCATCGGCCCGCCGAAGATGACGGCACCGGAATGACCGGCAAGCGTTTCCGGGAGAGGGTCGCCGAGCGCCGGGCGGCGGATGTCGAGAGGGTATCCTTTCCCGACCAGCATCTGGCCGACCCGGCCGGCCGAGGAGTTCTCCTGGTGAAGCACCATCAGCACGGGAAGCTTCCTTGATTCCCGAAGGATTCCTGCCTGCGTGGACGGCCCGTTCAATTGCCTCACGCCTCCGGCTCGGACCTTGCCTGTGCCTCCTGCCGCTGCAGGACGCGATCGCGGGAGGAGACGCCGAGGAGGTCTGCGATCCGCCAGATCACGTGATCCTCCATTTCGCTCCGCTCGCCGTCCGCATGCACGAGATCCCACAGGACGCACAGCAGTTCGATTCGCCGGTCGGAGTCCAGATGCCGGTTGAGGTCCGACGTGAAGCGGTAGTAGTCCACCGCCTCATGGCCTGCGTCGCGTGCGGCGCGCATCAGCTCGGCGAGCCGGTCTTCGTCCAGGTCGTAACGCTCGCGCAGCAGGGCGTGGAGGTGCCGCTGTTCTTCGTCCGAAACGGTACCGTCGGCTTCCATCACCTGGAAGCAGAGGGCTGCGAAAGCCAAGCGCGGATCGCCCGGTGCGAAAGCATTGTCTGGTCCATCTGCGGCAAGGCTCTGGATGAAGGCCTGAAAACGTTCGAACATGCGACCGCCCCTCAGAAAAGCCGGAGACGGTTGGCAGGCTGGGCGGAAACCGCAGAATCCTTCACGCCCGGATCATCCGGCGGGCGGCCGAAGAACGGATCAGGCTCGGGTTCTTCCTCCACCTTCGCCGGCTGTGTCTTTTGTTCCATGGCTGCGGCAATCGGCACCGCGCGCTTCTCATCATGCCTGCTTTCATCGACAGGAGCGCCAGGACCGGGCGCGGGTCCAGAC
>JAEWKX010000374.1 GCA_023393575.1 Pseudomonadota bacterium | reverse complement strand
CTTGAAAGCCGGAACCGGTCGGATCGGCGTGGCGTTGAAGGCGCGGAACTGCAGCAAGCTTGCTTTCAGGAGAAGACCGTGACGCATATGATGGACCATTTTGCAACATGGCTCCGGGATGCCCATGCCATGGAGGAGCAGGCGCTGACCATGCTCACAGCCCAGGCAAAACGCATCGAGAACTATCCGGAACTGAAGGCGCGGATAGAGCAGCATATTGTCGAGACCAACGGGCATGTGCGTCTCTTGCGGGAACTGCTGGACGCGACGGCAGCGACCAAGACCTCGCGGCTGAAGGATTTCACCGGCAAGCTGGCTGCGACGGCTCAAGGTTTCGGCGGCGCGCTGACACCCGACGAGGTGGTCAAGGGGGCCATGGCTGCCTACGCCTTCGAGCACATCGAGATCGCCGCATACCGTGTTCTCATCGCCACCGCAGACGAACTCGGCGAAGCCGAGGCGAAAGCGATCTTCGAGCAGATCCTGCAGGAAGAGATCGCGATGGCAGACTGGCTGGCGGACAATCTCGACGAGACCGCCCGCCTTTTCCTTCTCCGAGACGAGCGTGATCTGCAAGCCAAGCGTTGAAAGCTATCCGTGAAGGTACGAGCGAAGATCACTCTCATCCCGAACGCCCTGTTGGTAGAGCTTAAAAACACGCGCGGCGAGATCGTTGACTGCCTCGCCGCGGCCGTCGATCCCCAGTTCGGCGCATGCGGCGCTGAATAGCCTTTGCATATGAGCCAGATCCTGTGGCTCGAATGTACTGAGCACTCCATCTTGATGCATCTGCGGCCTCCGTGATCCGGAGCAGGGACCGTTCGTCCGTCGCTTCCATAATGGAGGAGCCAGCCTACTCCTTCCGCCACCGCTTGCAAGGGCGGTGGGAGGTCACAGTGCATCCGTTGGGAAATCTCACGCAGACGTTATTGATCGTCGTCCTGCAGGTGGTTCGCTTCGTGGTCATGGAACTGTTCTGTCTGTACAGCCTTGCCGTCGAGACCACGTTCACGCGAATGCTGCGACTTGTCCCGGTTGGACAGGACCATGTTTTCAGGCAGCATATCCTTGTTTATGTCCGTCATCGCTCCGCTGCCGTCGGACTTGCCTTGGGCGCCTGCACCGAAGTGCCTCGAACTTGCATTTGCCATAGCTTCCTCTTCTTTTCTTTGCCTGTGGCGTACCGCAGGTTCGGGCGACGGCCGCCCGACAAGCTCCAAACCGCAGCAAGGAGGTTTTGATCCCTCCCGGCAGAAATCTATTCGATTTCCAGGAGGAAGAAGATGGTTGGGCCGTGAGGCGTATCATTGGTCAGTTCCAGCCGGACTGGCCCGCTCCCCCGGTATAGCGGAGGATACACGACACCGTTCAGTCCCACGGGCGAGACCCGCCACCGACCGGAGCGGCCCGCCAGGGCGAGCCCGACGCTCCCCGAGCGGATGCGCACCGGCAATTGTCCGAAATCCTCGATCACCTTCTGTTCGGCGTCCCTGAAGCGCATGCCGGTGTTGCGTGCATCGGTGGCATAGACCAGCAGCATTCGCCCGGCATCGGCCAGCGAGGCCGCCTCGTCGATAGCCGAGACGGCAAGCAAGCCGTTGCCCTTCGCTTCTTCCACATGGAGGATGCCGAGTGCTGCCGGCGAAGTGAGGGACGAGAACGCCACGGCCTCCGTGCGGGAGGTAACAATCTTGAAAAGACCGTTTTCCCTATCAAGTTCGAGTTCGCCGGTGTCGCTCTCGAAGATGCCTCTGGCGAAGTCCGTGCGATTGGCCGCCGACAGAAGGCCGGCCGTCTTCAAAGCCGCGATCACCTTGGGCCCGTCTTCCGCCCTGCGTGGTTGATTTACGGCGTGCGGAGCCCGCAGCCCGCTGCTGCTGCGAAGACCTATCGCCGAGACCAGCGACAGCGCGGTCAGGTTGTCCGGTTCGGTCGCCTGCATGTCGCCGCCAAGATCGTCCAGTCCACGCATTGCAAAGGGGATCGTGTTGCTTGCGGCGGAAACATCACCGCGTCTGAAAAGAAGAGCGGCCAGCGTTTCCCCCGCGCGGGCGATCGGGTCGAGAGCAATGGCGTAGGGCAACATGGCTCGCTTGTGCGGGAACGGTTCGCCGTATCGCAGCGCGATCGGGCCGTGGCCGTGCCGGCAGAGGATGTCCCAGCCCTGGAGCGCAGCATAGGCGGGCATGACCAGACCGGCTTCGTAGCGATGACTGTTCCAGAATACGTGGTCGTACTCGCTGATCGCGAAGGGCTTCTCCAGCCATCGCGCTGCCGCGGCGGAGCGCAGATAGGCGGCGGCCCCTGAAATTGCGCTCTTATCCTTGATGGATGAGCCCGGCTCGTAGCCGTTGATACCGTCGTGGTAGGTGTTCATGGTGACCGCCTGAAGCTCCGAGCGGGTCAGCGCCGTCTGGACGGTGGGCCAGTTGTTGTAGGAACTTATCAGCCCCTTGTATCCAAGGCCGCGGACCATACCCGTCATTCTCCGCAACAACGCCTGTTCGCTGTGGATGAAGTATGCCTGAAGGTCGCGCATTCGCGGGGTGTCGAGGTACCTGTCGCGCGGCAATTCGATGCTTCCCGCCTCCAGCCGCTCCGAGGGCTGCAGGTCTCCCCAGGCTTCCCGCAACTCCGCGGTGGTTGTGTACTGCCGCTGAAGCCATGTGTTGAACGGCTGCTTCAGGCTGCTGGGATAGTGAGGCCGACCCGGAATTTCATGAACCACAGTCTCGAATTCCATGCCGCCCTCGTTGGCCAGGATCAACAGGCCAAGTGCCTCGTCATGGATGGGCGCGACGCCGGTATAAGGGTTGACCCCGCTCAGTATCTCCGTGACCAGCCGGCGCCAGTGCTCGAAGGCTTCGTTCTGGTAATGCATCTCCAGCTTCAACCCTGGAGCCGGGTCCCAACGGTCGTCGAAACCGCCATGGCCTCCACGCCAGGAGGTCAGGCCGTCCACCATCCAGTAGATACCGTTCCGCTTCAACGCGGCCATCAGGTAGTGCACCCGATCCAGGGTCTCGGGATCCAGGTCGAAATCCCGGCGGCGTCCCATCATCAGACTGGCGTCGAGAAAATGGAAACGTGCGATGTTGTAGCCGCGCATCGCCAGCTGACGTGCGTAGACATCCGCGGTGGCGTGATCGGGAAAGCCGCCGGAAGCCGGGCTCCAGGCGAGGGATGCGCAGTGAAAGGCTTGTTTTTCTGATGGCGAGGCGAGCATCGCCAAATGGCCGCCGTTACTGACGGTCAGCCG
>JAEWKX010000373.1 GCA_023393575.1 Pseudomonadota bacterium | reverse complement strand
CATGAGGCCGTCCGCCTTGGCGATGTGGAACAGCCCGTCGATCACGTTCTCCAGCATGGGGCAGTTGTCGTTCCCGCTGCCGCAGAGGTTGGCCAGCTTGGCGGCATAGGCGTCGTAACCGGCAATGTCCTGGCGTGCGAGGTTGTAGAGGCGTGCAACGTTGCGCGCCTCCTCGTCCGGAAAGTCGAAGATCTGCCGGAAGGCATCCACTTCCTTCTCGGTCACGAGCCCATCGGCCTTCGCCATCTTGGCGGAGAGCGCGATGATCGCAACCGAGAATGAGACCTGACGCCGTGTCTCAGGATCGCCTTCGAACAATGTCCGGATGGCTTCCACGACGCGCCCGAGCGCGCCGCCCGCGGCATCGCCGATTGCGCCAAGTAGCCGGTCCCACAGGGAGGAAATCTGAAAACAGGAGAAATCGAAAAACATGCCGCAAATGACCAGATTATGGATTTGGACGCAAGGCGGTGGAGTAGGCTGAAAAGATTAAACTATGTTCATCTTTCCCGAACAAAGGGCACAACCGGCGCCTCCCGCTTCCGTTCCATTATATTCAATTTTCCTACTGTAAATGCCCGGCACCACTCCTTCGCCCGCCGGCGGATGAGCGGATGCACCCTTTCCGACTGCCGCCGGCGATGACGTCTCGCCTTGTCCACAGGCAATCGTGACGAAGGCGTCCGGTTGAAACGATTAGATCGCAAATCTCCCGACGGCGCCTCGTCCGGAGGTGCGAAATGTCGGTTTTTCTTGAGGAAATGGCTTTACAGCATCGGCGCTCTGCTCCATCCATTTCACCACTCGCGGCAAGATGGACGCTGGAAGGAGAAAGTCATGACGAAGCAGAAGGTGGCGATGCTGACGGCGGGCGGACTGGCCCCTTGCCTCTCATCGGCGGTCGGCGGGTTGATCGAAAGATACACCGATCTCGCCCCGGAGATAGAGCTCGTCGCTTATCGGTCGGGTTACCAGGGACTGCTGAAGGGGGACCGGATCGAAATCACGCCCGAAATCCGCGAACGCGCGCATCTTCTCCACCGTTATGGCGGTTCACCGATCGGCAACAGCCGCGTCAAGCTCACCAACGCCGCCGACTGCGTCAAGCGCGGCCTCGTGAAGGAAGGCCAGAACCCGCTGCAGGTCGCAGCCGACCGGTTGGCCGAGGACGGCATCACCATCCTCCACACCATCGGCGGCGACGACACGAACACCACGGCGGCGGACCTGGCCGCCTATCTCGGCGCCAACGGCTACGATCTGACCGTCGTCGGCCTGCCGAAGCCCGTGGACAACGACATCGTGCCGATCCGCCAGTCGCTGGGCGCCTGGACGGCGGCCGAGGTCGGCGCCCATTTCTTCGACCACGTCAGCAACGAGCAAAGCGCTGCGCCGCGCACCCTCGTCATCCACGAGGTGATGGGGCGGCACAGCGGCTGGCTGACGGCGGCAACGGCACGGAAGTACATCCAGCGCACGGAAGGCAACGAATACGTCGAGCAGCTGATGATGAATACGGAGATGAAGAACATCGACGGCCTCTACCTGCCGGAAATGGCGTTCGATCTCGACGCGGAAGCCGACCGTCTGAGCAGCATCATGGACAAGCGCGGCTATGTGACGCTCTTTGTTTCCGAAGGCGCTTGTCTCGATGCCATCGTCGCCGAGCGCGAGGCTGCCGGTGAGGACGTCAAGCGGGATGCCTTCGGTCACGTCAAGATCGACACCATCAACGTCGGCAACTGGTTCCAGAAGCATTTCGCGGCACTGCTGAAATCCGAGCGCTCCATGGTGCAGAAGTCCGGTTATTTCGCCCGTTCGGCACCCGCCAATCCCGGCGATCTGCGCCTGATCCAGAGCATGGTGGACCTGGCGGTGGACAGTGCGCTCGACAAGGTTTCGGGCGTGACGGGCCACGACGAAGATCAAGGCGGACGGTTGCGGACGAACGAGTTTCCTCGAATTAAGGGTGGAAAACACTTCGATCTGTCGGCAAAATGGTTTGGCGAGGTGATGGACTTCATCGGCCAGCCCTATAGGTCGGCCTGACCTTTCTATCCTCGGAACGCAAGCCTCGGGAGGACGTAACAATGGTCGAGACATGGACAGCATTCTGTGCCGCCTCGATCCTGCTCACTCTCCTGCCGAGCCCGCTTGCGGGGCTGGTTGCTCGTTTTGCCCTTCAGAGGGGCCGGAACACTGCTTTCTTCGCCGTATCGGGTGCATGCCTCGGGCTCGGAGCCGCCCTTGTCGTGGCTTCCATTCCCGTCGCGCTGCTGGCGACAGCGCTTCCGCAGGCGATCGAGCCGATGGCCTGGCTGGGGCTCGCCTATATCATGTTCTATAGTCTCTGGTGCTTCCAGGAGCCCTCGATCCGCAGCCCCATGCCCGCCAACTACAACCTGCCTGCGCAGCAGCCGGTTGCGGTTCTTTCCTTCCTTCTTGCGGCCGCTTTGGGCACCGGGCGCTACGTCACGGTGCTCGCCGCACTGCTCCTGCAATTCGTCGGCAGCGTGTCCGGCAATCCCGCAATGATACTCCAGATGCAGGCTGCTTTCCTCCTTGTTACCGCATGCGGCTTCCTGGTTCACGTGGCCTCGCCGCGCTGGGCGCTCGGCAGGCTGCGCGGAAGAAACATGCCGGGGCCAGCCTCGCACAAGTTGCGCACGCGATTCATAGCGCGACGCGCCGTGAGCGCGGGTTACCGGCGGATCGCCGCCTGATCTTGCCGGGCAAGGGGCAATCAGCTATCAGATTGGCTGTTCGGCGACGGCTGGGCGGCTGGGGATAAGCAAAAAAACATGAGAGCGACCCGATGGCTATGAACCGATTCCTGAGCTGCACCGCCTTGGCGGCGCTCGCCGTGACATCGTCGCTGGCCGGCTGTTCCAGCGT
>JAEWKX010000321.1 GCA_023393575.1 Pseudomonadota bacterium | reverse complement strand
CCCTCCTCCGCCCGGGGCGGGGGGGGGGGCGCGCCGCCCCCCCCCCCCCCCAAGGCCCGTCTCAGAGGCCGCTGTTCTCCGCGGCCGCCTTCAGCGCGTCTTCGGGCGAGGCCTGATCGAGCAGGGCCTCCTGGATGGCCTGCTGCAACGCCGTGGACAGTTCCTGATATTTCGGCGTCGTCGGGCGCGGATACATCGCGGCAAGCCCGAGCTTGGCGGCGGCGATCATCTCCTCCTGGCCCGCCGTGACGGCCGGATCGTCATAGGACGAAGCCCAGATCGGCAGGCTGAGCTTGGCATAGGCGTTCTGCGTTTCCTGCGAGGTCATGTGGACGATGTACTTCCACGCCTCTTCAGGATTCTTGCTGGTGCTGGTGATGCCGAGGCCCATCGAGCCGTTGACGGCGGAAACCTCGCTCTTGCCTTCCACGCCCGGCGCCGGCACGACGCCCACCTTGCCGGCGACCTTGCTGTCCTCGCCGCCATTGGCCATGTTATACATGTAGGTCCAGTTGAGCGCGAAGGCCGCCTCGCCGTTCTGGAAGACGTTGCGGACGTCCTCTTCCAGGAATTCCTTGGAGTTCGGGTTGGTGAGGCCCGACTTGTAGCTCTCGACCATGTATTGCAGCGCTTCGAGGCCGCCGCCTTCCATGAAGGCGGGCTTGCCGTCCTTCAGGAATTCACCGCCATAGGCGCTGACGAGCGTGGTGTAGTCGCAGATCGCGGCTTCCGCCTGCGCCCAGCTCCAGGCGATCGGGCTTGCGAGCAGGCCCTTGTCCTTGATGATCTTGGCCTGTTCGCTCAGTTCGGCCCAGGTCTTCGGCGGCGCCGTGATGCCGGCCTTTTCAAGGATTTCCTTGTTGTAGAACAGGTATTTGGTATCGAGGATCCACGGCATGCCGTAGGACTTGCCGTCATAGTTGACCGTCGTCCAGGCGCCCGGAAGCACGCCCTTCTTCATGTCTTCGGTGATGCGCGGGGTGATATCCACCAGCACGTTGTTGGTCGCGTATTCCGCCGGCCAGATCACGTCGAAAAGCACGACATCGTAGCCGCCGCCGGAACCCTGGGCGAGCACCGTCTTGTCGTGCAGGCCTTCATAGGGCACGAATTCCAGATTGACCTTGATGTCTGGATTGGCCTTGGTGAAGGCGTCCGTCATGGCGCGCACATCGTCTTCGCTATAGGCGGCCTGCGCCATGAAAAGTGCGTTGAGCGTGGTCTCCGCGAAGGCATGCGGCGCGGAGACGGCCGCGATGAGCGCGGCGCCGAGCAAGGTTTTCCTCATCGATTTCAGCATTGTGTCCTCCTGTTTTGCCTGTGAACCCGGGCGCCCTGCCGGCGCCCTTCTCGCTGGAGCCGTCTTCGGCCCCGCCGGATCGATCTGGGCGCGGTTTACCCGCGTCTTCCTTCCCCGGAGCTCTCCGGCCCCTTATTAAGTCAAATCTCTTGACTTAAGTGTTCTGTATTAATCAAATGGTGTCAAGAGGGGATTGCCGATGAGCACGTTGCGGACCATCCGCGCCAAGAGCGGAACCAATCAGGAAGGCACCAGCGCCCATAACCGGCGCGTCCTCATCGAGGCCATCCGCCTGAACGGTCCCCTCTCCCGCGCCGACCTTGCCCGCGCCACCCGGCTGACGAAGCAGACGGTGTCGAACCTCATCGAAGGGCTGGAGGCGGATGGTCTGGTCGCCTCGGAAGAGGTGGTGCGCGGTGCCCGCGGCCAGCCTTCCACCCCTTACCGGCTCGTGCCCGAGGGTGCCTTCGCGCTCGGCGTCCAGATCGACAGGCACCTGACCCGTGTCGTCGCCGTCGACCTTCTGGGGCGGGAGGTGGCGCGCATGGTCGCGAACCTGCCGCCCGGCGGCCCGGCGGAAGGCAGCGAGCTGATCTTGACGCTGATCGAGACGGTGCGCCGCGACCTCGCCGACCGCGTTCCCGGCTCCGTGCATCGGCTTGCGGGCCTCGGTGTCGCGATGCCGGGCCCCTTCGGCCTTGCCCCTTCCGATGACGATACATGGGCGATGGCGCGCTGGCAGGCCTATCCGCTCGTGGAAACGCTGGCGGCAGGCACCGGACTTGCCACGAGCCTCCAGAACGATGCCACGGCCTGCGCGACGGCGGAGCGCATGAACGGCTCGGCCGATGGCCTCGATCATGCGGTCTGCATCTATTTCGGCTACGGCATCGGCGCCGGCCTCATTCTCGGCGGCGAGCTCTATACCGGCAGCAACCGCAATGCCGGCGAAATCGGCATGGTGCTGTTTTCCCGCGGTGGTGTTGCCTCGCCGCTGGAGCACCGGGCCTCCCTCGCCTCGCTGTTCCAGCATCTCGGCCTCGATTCGGCCACCACGGAAGCCTATGCGGAGGTGGAGCGGCTGACGCTTGCCGACGATCCGCGTATTCTGGACTGGCTGGCGGGCGCGGCGGCGGACATGCGGCAGGCGGTTCACATGGTGGAGACGATCTTCGATCCGCAGACCGTCATCCTTTCCGGCAGCGCTCCCGAACCGCTGGCAAAGCGCCTGTTCTCGGCGATGTTCCCGCTCATCCCCTCCAATGCAGACAGGCCGGGCCGGATCTTGCCGCGCCTGCAACTCGGCATGATCGGCCCTTGGGCCGTCGCGCTGGGGGCCGCGGCCGAGCCGATCCGCCGCGCCTTCGATCCGCTCTTCACCGCCATCCTGAAGGAGGCATCCTGACGGGGGCGTCTCGTGCGGCGGTTTATTTGCAAAAGCGTACCGGATTCGCCGAATCAGACCTTCCATCCAACCGGCCGAAACCTTAGGTGGGGAGCACTCGCGCACCCCGCGAGCTTCCCCGCGTCATTGGGAGCCAAACCGTGGCGCTCGCTGCCCCGCTTCGTGCGGGGCTTCTTTTTTGCACCGCTTTCACCCTCACCACAGGCATGAACCGGGAATACCCCGACGGGGTAGACGATCGGCGACCATAACCCTCTTGTCCAGCTTCCTCTTCCGACGGGAAGGTTCACCATGACGCCATGGAGGTGTTCACCATGAAGAAGGGAAAGGAAAGGAGATTGGCCTGCGCGCACGACCATCACGCGCCGGATGCCGATCCCGAGAAGAAGGAGCAGGGCGCCATGACGCTCGCCGACCTGTTCGTCCAGTATCGCCGCGAGGGCTGGAGCGACAGCGAGATAGAAATGGGGATCGGCGGTCAGTGATCTGCCAAGGGCTATGGCGCACGTGCTTTCAGCAGCAAAAGCCAGTCCGTGGCGCCCGAAGCGTTCCCTGGTGTCGGCGGCTGAAGCGCCAGGGAACCACCAGTCTCATCCAGCGCCTGCGATGCGCGCAGCGCTCCCGTCGAAGGATCGTACCATTGCACGACCAGATCTGATGCCGCGAGACCTTCCGGCCGGATGTCCAGAGCGGTCGCATCGTAGAGATAGATCATCGCGAAAGAGCCGTCGTCGGCGAGCGCGCAAAGTGCAGTTGCGGAGGGTAACCCCCTTGCTATCGCAGTAAAGCTCTCGCCCGCGGGCCGCAGCTTCCACCATTCCAGGGTGCCGAAAATCCGCGCAAGATGCCCGATGCTCTGTGTGCCGTCGCTGCCGAGCGCTTCCTTCCAGCCGATGGATGTCGGATAAAGGCTCGGACCGCCGAAATGCCAGACGGGATTGTTGCCGAAGACCTGGCCGCTCGCTCCCGAAAGCAGCGCGCCATAGGCCATCTTGCGGACCTCCGAAGCTTCGACGCCGTGTTCGCCCTCGTAGCGCGATTCGATCAGGAGGAAGGGACGGTGCGGCCCGGAACGGTAGCGGGCAAGGGCGGCGGCGGCCGTATCCTCGTAGGTGTAGACCGTGTCGAGCTTCAGCCATGCCGCGTCCGGCCAATAGGCGCTCGTCACCGTGTCGCGGTTGCCGTGCACCGTCTGGAGCGCGCCGGGGTCGCCCTCCTCGATCCCCTCCGCCAGCGCTTGCACGAGGTCTTTGTCCGCGGGGTCGTAGTCACCGCCCTCGACCCAGATGATGTTGGAATAGCGGACAAAGCGCCGCCCGACATATCGGCCATAGGCTCGCAGGGCGGCAGGGCCCGCCGCCGCCATTTCCCCATACCATCCCTGCGGGCCGCCATTGGCGCCGAGATAGGCGGGAGCGAGCAGCACCAGCATGTCCGCCTTCTGCGCCGCATCGAGGACCCGCTCGGCCGCGGCGAAATAGCGGTCGTTCGGCTTTGCGAAGTTGCCCGGCTCCAGAAAGGGCGCGGTGCCTTCGGCATTGTTCGGTGCGTTTCGTGCGAACTGGTGCTCGATCAGCGAGACGAGGAGGGTGTTGAAGCCCCGCGCCTTGCGATCGGCGATGTAGAATTCCGCTTCTCCGGCAGAAAGGTCGGCGATCATCGACCATGCGGCGTCTCCTGTCACGAGAAACGGCGTGCCGGCGGCGTCTTCGAGATAGGTCCCGCCCGGGGCGATGCGCAGCGGAAACCGCACATCCTGCCCCAGCGCGGTGCCGGAAAGCAGGCAGAGACAGACAAGCATGCCGAAACACCAGGCACTACGGAGGATCCTCATCCCATCAGCTTTCAAAGGACGGTCCATGGTTCATAGCCGTTCGCGGACGAGGCGGAGCCAGTTCTTGACCGGGCCGGGAAGATAGGTGCGAAGGCCGGGGCGCAGACCCTTCGGCAGCGACCAGTCGTCGATCGACAGACAGGGGGCGAGCGGCGGCGGGTTCGCCTCGGTGCGGCCGATCACTTGCGCATAACGCATCGCCATCCGGTCGGCGGTGAAGTTCCGCGCGATCTTCCAGCGCGCGGCGGCGGAAAGACGCCGCAGGCGCAATCGGTCGCCGTCGAGCAGCTGGACAAAATCCGCGGCCGCCTTCCGGTCCCCGGGCGGAAACAGGAGCCCGTCAAGGCCGTTGTCGACGACCATGTCCGTGACGCCGCGTAGCGCCGTGGCGATCGGTACGCATCCCGCAGCCATCGCCTCCACCAGCGCCATCGGCAGGCCTTCGTAACGGGACGGCATGAGGAAGACGTCGTGGCGCGCCATGAGGCCCGCAACGGCGTGGGCCGGAACGGACCCGAGAAAGGTGACCCGCGACGAGCGGCTCGGGAAAGCCGCGCGAAGGCGGGAAAGATCCGGACCGTCGCCGGCAACGGTCAGGCTGGCCGAGGCGGGCGACCGGGCGAGGATCTCCGGCAGCCACAGCACCCCTTTGGACGCATCCTCGATCCGGCCGAGGAACAGGAGGCGAAGCCCGTCGCTCGCCGGCGGGGGCGCTCGGTCCTGAGCGGAAAAATCGTCCATCGAGATTGCGTTCGGAATGACGAATATGCGTTCGGGACAAAAGCCGTGCCGTTCGATGAGATCGTCGCGCGCACGCCGGCAGACGCAGATGGTGGTATGCACATGCGGCTCGATGGCCGAGGCGGCCGCATAGGTGCCGGGTGTGATATTGTGCACGACCATGAGCCGCAGGATCCCGGGCGGAAGGTAGCGGACGATATTCGTCTGCACCTGATCGCTCAGTACATTGACGATGACGCCGTCGACCTGCATTGCCCCTATGGTTCGGGCAAGACGGCCGGCCAGTGCCTTTCCGTTCGGAAAAGCGGTGGCGTCGATCAATGTCCCGGCTGGCTCCTCCTTCACGAGGGCGGGGTCGAGCCGATCTCCGGCATGGCGGAGCCCCAGCCAGCACAGGTCTATGCCGTAGGGCGCAAGTCCCCGGCGCAACTGCCTGAAGACGGTATAGGTCCCGCCGAGATGCGGAAGGACGAAATAGGCAAGCTTCATGGCCGGCCTCCGATGTGCCATGTCCCTTCACGTTTCCACGAACTGGGCGGGGTCCGCCATCCGCATGTTCGTGCTGCCGCGACCTTCCTTTGCAAGGGACGATGCCCCATCTACCCCTTCCGGAGGAGCGGACGGGACGAAGGGGTACATTTTCCATGTCGTTCGTCGGCGCGATAATCCGCCCGCCATCGCGCTTCGGACGGGACATACGGATGAAGATCGGCCTGCTGGGACAGTTCGGATCCGGAAATTCCGGCAATGACGGATCGCTTGAGGCCATGCTGGGTTTCCTGCGCCGGGCGCGTCCCCGGGCCGAATTGATGTGCATCTGCTCCAACCCTGCCAAGGTTCGCGAGGATTTCGGGCTCGACGTCGTGAGCCTGCGCGGAAGATCGCTGGACGACGGTGCCGCGACACCGTCCGCTGCCGGCCTGTTGCGCTTTCCCGCGCGGATCGCCGGGATGATCGCGATCTTCCGCAAGCTGGCGGGCATCGATCTCATGATCATTCCGGGAACCGGCATTCTCGATGATTTTCAGGAAACGCCCTTCGGCTGGCCCTTCATCCTCTTCTGGTGGTGCCTTGCCGCGCGAATGCGCGGCGCCGCCGTCGCCTTCGTCAGCATCGGCGCCGGTCCCATCCGCAACGACCTCAGCCGCCGGTTCCTGAAGGCGGCCGTGGCAATGGCGCAGTACCGCTCCTATCGTGACGACTTCTCGCTGCTTTATGTGCGGGACATGGGCGTGGATGTCTCCGGCGATCGCTGCTTTCCCGATCTTGCCTTCGGATTGCCCGACCCTCTCCCGCCCTCCATTTCTTCGCAGGCCCCAGCCCATGCGGCCATCGGCCTCGGGGTGATGACCTATCGCGGGTGGAAGCGAGACCAGGCGGATGGAGATGCCATCTACCACGGCTATATCGGCAAGCTTGCGGCCATTGCCAGCCATCTCCTGGCGAGCGGCCACAGCCTGCGTCTTTTCATGGGGGACAAGGCCGACGAGACGGCCCTCGACGATCTCTGCGCCCGGCTGGCGGATTGCGACCAGGCCCGGATTTCCGTAGCGCGCACGGTTTCGCTGCGGCAGGTGATGGAGGAGACGGCAAAGGTCGATCTTGCGATCGTCTCGCGTTACCACAACCTGCTCTGCGCGCTGAAGACAGGCCGGCCGACCGTTTCGCTCGGCTATTCCGAGAAGAACGACGAGATGATGGCCGAATTCGGCCGTAGCGCTTTCTGCCAACACATCGAGGATTTCGAGGTGGAGACGGTGCTCGATCAGGTGCGCGACGTGCTCGCCGATCTGGAACCCGCCCGCGTCGAGATCGAGTGGCGCAATGCGTCGATCCGGCAGGAGCTTGCCTGGCAGGAGGATCTTCTCCTGTCGGGCGTGTTGGGAGAGCGACGGCGGCGACGTCCTACCACTTGAATATGATGCCCGATGCTTATCGGACATGTGGCACCCGCAGGCGGCACGCTTACTCTCCCCAGGATGGTGGAGCAAGGCGACATGTCATGGATGACCGGAAAGCGCTGTTCGAAGTGTCGCAACTTTCCGCAGGCAGCAACCGGAAGTCCGCGTCGCAGGCTTCGAAAGGCATGAAACATGGTTCGCCGCGCATATGTCATGGCCTCACTGGAGCAGTATCTCGCCCTGCTCATCAATTTCACGGTCCTGGCGACCGTCGCCCGGATCCTGACGCCCGGAGAGATCGGCGAGGCGGTGACCGGTCTTGCCGTCGGCGTCGTCGCCTTTTCCGCGCGTGAATTCGTCACGTCGGATTTCCTCATCCAGCGCCGTACCATCGATCGGGAAGCGGTGAGCACGTCGGCGACGCTGCAGGTTGTCTGCAATACGGCGGTCGCCCTTGTCCTCGTGTTTGCCTCCGGGGTCATCGCCCGGTTCTACGCGACGCCCGGGCTCTCCTTCTTCCTGTTGCTCGCAGCGATCTCGGGATTTACCGAGGCGATAGCCCAGCCCGTCGTCGCGATGATGCGCCGCGACATGTCCTTCGGCGCGCTGGCCGGCATCCGCACCGGCGTCTCCCTGGTCAACGGGATGACGACCATCAGCCTTGCCGCCCTCGGTTTCGGTCCGATCAGCTTCGCCTGGGGCATGCTGACCGGAGCGGTGACGCTCGCCACCCTCGCGCTCGCGCTCACGCCCGTGCCGGCGCGCGCGCTGTTTTACCCGAGCCTTGCATGCTGGCGGGAGGTTTTGTCCTTCGGCGCCTTCAAAGGCGCGGCGCTGGTGGTGGAGCGCATTCAGGAAACGATCCCCCAGCTCATTCTCGGCCGGCTCACCTCCATGACGTCGGTCGCGCTCTACAACCGGGCGAACGCGCTGTGCGGCGTGCCGGACCGCATCATCATGTCCGCCTTCTACAGCACGGCCTTTCCGGCCCTGGCCAGCCGTGTGCGCGAGGGACATGACATAGAAAAGACCTATCTCGGCGTGCTCGCCTATCTTTCCGTGCTCTATTGGCCCGCCGCCCTGCTGATGGCGCTTCTGGCACGGCAGGTCGTCGAGATCGTGCTCGGTCCCCAATGGGGAGACGCCGTGCCGGTTCTGCGGATCCTCGGTCTTTCGGCCGTGTTCTGGCTGCCCGCCATCGTCACGGGGCCGCTCCTCCTCGCGCTCGGCCAGAACCGCGACGCTTTCCTCTCCAGCCTGGTATCCCGGACGCTGGCCGCCGGCATTCTCTGTGCGGCCAGCATCTACGGGGCGATCGGCATGGCGCTCAGCCAGTTCGTCGCGCTGCCGCTGCAGGCGGCGGTGGCGCTGTTCTTCGTGCATCGCCATGTGCCCTTCCCGCTGCGCTCCCTGATCGCGGCGCTGGTGCCGAGCGCGATCGTCACCGCCTGCTCGCTTGCCGGGCCCGTCCTGCTTCTCTTGCTGAACGAGCAACCGGCATCGGATATCCTTTCCTTCGCCGCGTCGATACTTCTTGGCGGTGGCGGCTGGCTCGCCGGGTTGCAGATCACCCGCCATCCGTTCCTGGCCGAACTGCACATCGCGTTTCGAGCCGGCCGCAGCCGGTTCGGCCAATTGCGGCGGTCGCCGAGCGCGGGAGCATAGGTCATGGCGAGCGTGGATGTCGTCGTACCCAACTACAATTACGGTCGCTATCTCGAAGCCTGCGTGACGAGCGCGCTTTCGCAGGAGGGCGTCGCGGTGCGCGTGCTCATTGTCGACAACTCCTCGACGGACGACAGCGTGGCGGTGGCCCGCCGTCTGGCGGCGGCGGACAGCCGGGTGGAGCTTCTCCTTCGCCCGGAAAACCTTGGTCCGCACGCCTCCTTCAATGCCGGGATCGACTGGGCAAGGGCGGAGTATTTCCTTCTTCTCTTCGCCGATGATTTCCTGGTGCCGGGTGCCCTTCGGCGCGCGGCCGCGGTGATGGAGCGGGACCGCGCGATCGCCTTCTGCTACGGCCGGGACGTGCCGGTTCGCGATAACGAGCCCTTTCCGGTCGTCGCAGCGCAACCTGCCGTGCCGTCGGTGGAGATGATCTCCGGCCGCGCCTTCATCGAGCGGTTCTGCGATCTCGGTGTCTTCCAGATACCGGGTCCGTCCATCCTCGTGCGCACGGATATCCAGCAACGCACCGGCCATTACCGGCCGTCGCTTCCCCATAGCGACGATTATGAACTTTGGCTGCGGCTTGCCATGCATGGCCCGGTCGCTGCGCTGGATTGCGTGCAGGCGGGCATCCGTGTCCACAGCGCGAACCGGTCGGCGGATTTGTGGGCGCATCAGAGCCTGCATATCCTCCACACGGCGGCGGCGGCCGAAAGCTTCTTCCACCACGAGGGCCGCTGGCTGGAGGACGCGGAAGCCCTGCGGCGGCGCGCGCGGCGCGGCATCGCCCAGCGGGCTTACTGGTCTGCCGTTTCCCATGCCCTGCGCGGCAAGGGTGAAGCGCTGAGATTGTTGATGCTCGCCTTCCGTCTCTCGCCGGTCACCGCATTCGTGCCGCCGGTCGGTTATCTTTGGCGGCGGGGCGATGCGATGCCGCGCGTGCGCTCGCTCCTTGCCAGGGCGATGCGATAGAGCCGTTCGGCGAGGGTTCAGCGCTGCGCCGTCATGTCCTGGTCCAGCACGATGCTGACCTTCAGGATGTCGCCCGCCAGAATAGGATCCGTCTGGCCGATCTCGACGCTTTGGTACTTTCCGTCCTTCATCCTGACCGCGGAGAAACGGTAGGCGGTGCGCTGGCTCCCGTCTCTCTTCTCAAGGGCGATACCGGCCTCGGCCATGGCCTGGAGGGTGTAGCTCATCCTGCGGCGCAGGCCCATGACATCGAGGCTGACCTCACGCAGTTCGGAGGCGATCTCGCCCTTGCGCTGTCCGCGCAGCGAAACCAGGCGACCGTCGATCGCCGTCAGGTTCTGCCTTGCGCGCGCGAGATACGAACCGAATTCGAGGACGTCGCGGTTGGTCGAGGATATTTCCCGCTGCTTCTCGCGAAGCTGGGCTTTCGAGGTCAGGCCACGTTCCGCCATGGCGCTCGCCACCTTGACGTCTTCATTCAGCAGGGCCAGTTCGCCGTCACGCAGCTTGCCGCTCTTTTCGAGCGTATCGATCTCCTCAACATAGCCGACCCTCTGGGATTCCAGGCTCTTCATGTCCGCATCCAACGTGTTGCGACGCAAATCGAACAGGGTGCGCTCGGCATCCACGACCTTCTGGACCACGCGCGGATCGGGCGTGCCGATCTCGTCATTTGCCACATAGCTGAACGGCGCGTCGTTGAGTTCCGCCTCCAGGCGCACCCGTTTGACGTCCTGTGCAAGAAGCTGCATGCCGAGGTCGCCATATTCCTGGCGCAGGCCGGCGAGCCGGGCCGCGCCGCTGTCGTTTTGCGGCAGCACTTCCTTCTGGCCGCCGCCAAGGGCGAACAGTTCCAGCGCGATCATGCCGGGATGGTATTCGAATTTGCCGGGCCGCTGCACCTCGCCGACAATATAGACGGGCGCATAGTTCTCCACCGCGACCGCGACGGAGAGATTGGCGATGTGTTCCTTCAACCCGTCGTCGATGGCCTCGCGAATGGCCTCGACGCTCTTGCCCGACACAGGCATGTTGCCGAGCAGGGGATAGCCGATCATGCCGTCCGGGCTGACCGGGAAGGAACCGCTGAGCCCCGTATCGCCATAGACGGTGATGCGCAGCACATCGCCGCTCGCCACCGGATAGTCGTCGCCAAGGGCGACCGCCGGCAGAGCAAGAAGAATCGTACCGCATACCATGACGGCACGCAGAACTGCCCGTCCCGGCCGCGCGATGGCCCGATCCGCCTCTTTCGTCTTCTTCATCTGCCTCAAGCCTCCCGTTCAGGCCAATGGCCATGTTCGCGCGGAACCGTCCTGCGTCTGAAGAGCGCGCGCAGCTCCAGAAGAGCCGTCGCCGCCACGCCGCCGGCAAGGCCGAGCATGGAGCCGCCGAGAAACCAGGCCGAGGCGTTCGGGCTGGACCGGGACGAGGACGGCACGGCGCGAGAGATGATCCGCGCCTCCGCCATGGCGATGCCGTCCTGCTCGATGGTCTGCTTGTAGCGGGTCAGGTAGCTTTCATAGATTGCGCGGTTGGCGCCCGCCTCGCGGTCCAGCTGGTCGGCCTGTACGATCGCCTCGTTCGCCGCCGACATCTCGGTCTGCAACTGCTTCAGGCTGGCCTCCAGGCCGGCCTGCTGCCGCTTGGATATCTCGATCTCGTTGCGCAGGCTCTCGACGACCTGGTCCACCTCCAGCCCTATCTGCGTCTGGATCGTCTCCAGCTGCGATTTCAGTTCCGGAATCTGCGGATTCTTGAGGGCACCGCTCTCGCTGATCGTGGCGAGCGACCGTTTCAGGCGCGCTTCTTCGGTGCGCAATTGCTGGATCGCCGTGGAATTGAGCACCTCCGGCAAGGCAAGACCGCTCTCGCCCTTCGAGGCGTCGAGGGCGGTCTCCAGGCGTGCGTTCTCCCCGGCCACCTGTGCCCTCAGTTTCGCCAGTTCTGCATTGAGGCCGGCGATCTGTTGCGACAGCAAGGTCGTGCCGTCCGATTTCACGATGCCTGACTTCTCACGGAAGGCGGTCGCCGCGTGCTCGGACCGCTCCAGTTCGCTGCGCAGGCTGACGAGCCGGGTGCCGAGCCAGTCGCTGACATGCTTGGTCGCGGTCGTCTGTACGTCGATCTGATAGTTGATATAGGCTTCCGCATAGGCATTGGCGACGACGGCGGTGAAGTCCGGATTGGCGCCGGTGAATGAGATGTAGATCGTGTAGGATCGGCCGTCGTTGGACACGCGGATGCCGGATAGAAGCTGGTCGAGCTTCACCCGCGGGCTGATATCGGAATTGGAGGCATGTCCGCTCGCCGTGGCGGCCATCGCGCCGGAGGACGGATCGCCTCTCAGCCCGAGGCCCCTGGCGACATCGACGTCGGCATCCTCCAGCTGGGCAAGAACCCTTTCGCCCATGGAGCGGGAATTGATGATATCGATTTCCGTGCGCAGTGCCGGGCTTTCCTGCGGCAGGGGCGAGACGACGGATTCGGTGGGCAGCGCCTGGAACTTGCGCACGTCGAGCGCCAGCACCGCTTCCGCGACATAGCGCGGCGGCTGGTCCCGGTAGCCGACCGCCGCTCCGGCCAGGCCAGCGGCGACGAAGCCGAGGATGACCCATTTGCGTTCGTAAACAACAGCAATCACCCGAGGAACGACGAGTTCCCCGGGGAGGGGCGTGTTCCCCGACACGATCATGGCACGATTCCTGTTAAGGGGTGGCCGGGTGTACGCTCTTCGGAGCGCAAACGCCCTCGCCTTCTGTTTCTACAATTCCCTTGGCAGACGCGCTGCGCGCGTCTGCCAAGGGAATTGCCCTAGACCCGGCCGAGCTGCTGAGAACCGGCGTCCGACAACAATTCGCCAACCTTGCAGGCAACCTCGGTCCGGTTCGTCGCACCGAGCTTCTTCATGATGTTTCGAATGTGAACCTTCACGGTGCTTTCGCAGAGGTTGAGCTCGCGCGCGATCATCTTGTTCGCCTTGCCCCGCCGCAGCGCCTCGGCCACAGCCGTCTGGCGTACGGTGAAGGCGGAGCGGCATGCCTTGTGCGTGACGAACCCACCGAGAAGCCCGCGCATAGCAAGGACGCTGCTTGCCGGCACGAACTGGCCGCCGGCGATGGCAAGACCGATCGCCTCGATGCAGACGTCCACATCGACGGAACTCGGAATGAAGCCGTGCACGCCGAGATCGATGGCCTGGAGCACGTGATCGAGCGTCTGGCTGTTGGAAAGCACCACCACCGGCACCGGTTCGAGCGTGGTCACGAGCTGGGTGATCTCCTGCCGGATCCCCATATCCGTGACGTCGGCGCTGCCGATATTGACGAGGGCGGCGCGAAGCGTACCGAGCGTCGCCTTGCATTGCTGCCAGCTCGCAAGTCCCGAGAACGTGAAGATGCTGATCCCGATGCTGTGCGAGGTGAGGCTGTTGGCAAGACATTCCCGGTCGAGATTGCGCTTGTCGAAGATTGCCAGATAGTCGTTTGCCGCATATCGGGGGGGCGGCTCGTCGAGGCGTTCTGTTGCTGCATCCCGCCTCTCGCTTCCCGGTGGATTCTTCGTCAGAAAGATATCGATGGATTCCCTGTCCAGACTCGTTTCTTGGTCTCTCGCCATAACACCCTCGCTAAATCCTGGTCCGAAATACGATTTTTAGTCTTCTTCCGTATCCATTTTGCCGGCTGTACGGGTCCCGCGCCTCCTATCCGAGGGCCATTTTGCGCACTGTGAACGCCTCCGCGAAGAGCGATGGCGAACGGCATTCCATTCCGCGCATCCGGGCCAACCCCCGAAAAATATCCTCGTGAAACCAGTCTTTAGACCGTTGCGTCGCAAAGTGCTCCATGAGCAGATCGATCTTGCGGTCGATCACGCCCGGCGGCAGCGGCACATAGGTATTGCGTTCCATGAGGTCCCCGTCCCATTTCGGGATCTCGTATTCTAGCACGAGATGGTCTCGAAATATATTAGTGGTGAGCTTGTTTAGCTCTCTGTGATCCTGGTGCGCATCGAAACGGCTATGGGTGAAGATGACGTCCGGCTCCACCCGTTCGCGCAAGGACAGCATGAATTGCTTTATGTCCCTGCTCTGGCTTGGAAAATAGCTGTCCTCGAAGTCGCGGACCTCCACCGTCGCGGCCCCCGC
>JAEWKX010000311.1 GCA_023393575.1 Pseudomonadota bacterium | reverse complement strand
ACACCGCCCTTTCGGAAGCCTACCGCGTGCTGAAGCGTGGCGGCCGGCTGCTGGTCCTGGAGTTCTCCGAGGTCGGGCTGCCTCTCCTCGACCGAGTCTATGACGAGTGGTCGTTCAAGGCGATCCCTCGATTCGGAAAGATGATCACGGGTGACAGCGAGCCATACCAGTATCTGGTGGAGTCGATCCGCAAGTTTCCGAACCAGGAGAACTTCGCCGCCATGATCCGCAACGCCGGCTTCTCGCGCGTCACCCATACCGACTATAGCGGCGGCATTGCCGCCCTGTACTCGGGCTGGAAGCTGTGAGCCGGATGACGCTGATGACACCGTGGAATGAAAGAGGCCGCTCTTGAGCACGATCGGCGCCTATTTCAGGCTGGTCCGGGTAGGCTGGGTCCTCGTGCGCGAAGGCGTGGTATCGGCCCTGCCCACGCAAGACATGCCACCCTCCGTCGGCTTCCTTAAAGCCCTGGCAGAGCCCTTTACCCGCTTCCGGGCCAAACGGGAGGCACGCAGCATCCGCCTCTCGCGCGCCGTGGACCGGCTCGGACCGTCATACGTCAAGATCGGTCAGTTCCTCGCCACCCGCCCCGACGTGGTCGGAGTGGATTGGGCGCTCGACCTTTCCATGCTTCAGGACCGCATGTCCTTCTTCCCGACCGAAACGGCCAAGACGGCGGTCGAATTATCGCTCGGCCGCACGATTGCCGATCTCTATGCGGAATTCGGAGAACCGATCGCTGCGGCCTCCATCGCCCAGGTCCATCCCGCCTACGCCGAGGGCCGGAAGGTCGCGGTCAAGGTCGTTCGCCCCGGCGTTCGCCAGCGCTTCGCCCACGACATCGAAAGCATGTACCTGCTCGCACGGATGCAGGAGCGGTTCATGCCGGCCAGCCGCCGCCTGCGGCCGGTCGAGGTGACGCGGACGCTCGAACAAACCACCAAGGTAGAGATGGACCTGCGGCTGGAGGCGGCAGCCCTTTCCGAGATCGCCGAGAACACCCGCAACGATCCGGGCTTCCGGGTACCGCTCGTCGACTGGGAGCGAACCGGCCGCGACGTCATCACCATGGAGTGGATCGACGGGATCAAGATGTCGGATCTGGAGGGACTGCGCGCCGCCGGTCACGATCTGGACCGTCTCGCCGAGACGCTGATCCAGTCCTTCCTGCGCCACACCCTGCGGGACGGCTTCTTCCATGCCGACATGCATCCCGGCAATCTCTTCGTCGACGAAGGGGGCACCATCGTCGCCGTCGACATGGGCATCGTCGGGCGGCTCGGCAAAAAGGAGCGGCGCTTCCTCGCCGAGATCCTCTACGGCTTCATCGTCCGCGACTACCGGCGGGTTGCCGAGGTCCATTTCGAGGCGGGCTATGTCCCCGCCCATCACGACGTGGCGAGCTTCGCCCAGGCGATCCGCGCCATCGGCGAGCCGATCCACGGCCAGCCGGCAGAAACCATCTCGATGGCACGGCTTCTGGCCTTGCTCTTCGAGGTGACCGACCTCTTCGAGATGCAGACGCGGCCGGAACTGATCCTGTTGCAGAAGACGATGGTCGTGGTCGAAGGCGTTTCACGCATCCTGAACCCGCGCTTCAACATGTGGAAGGCGGCGGAGCCGGTGGTTGGCGACTGGATACGCGACAATCTCGGGCCCAAGCGGCTCGCGACCGACCTCAAGGATGGTGTGAAGGCGGTCGTCAAACTCGCGGAAGCGCTGCCGGAGATTGCAGCCCAAACCGAAAAGCTCCATCACGAAGTGGTGCACATGAGCGAGCATGGCCTGCGTTTCGATCCGGAAACAGCCGAGGCGATCGGCCGGTCGGAAGCGCGCTACAGCCGCTCGGGACGCATCGCGCTCTGGATCATCGCGATCAGTCTCGTCTATCTTGTCTTCGCGATCGGCTAGCGCGGGCGGCTGATCCACAAGCAATCGAGGGCGGCCACGACATGACCAGAAACCTTCCTGTGGACACGGGACGCATAGAGGCGGATATCGAGGCGCTCGCGAAGATCACCGAGCCGGGGCGCCCGTGGACCCGCCGGGCCTTCTCCCCGCTGTTTCTCGAAGGGCGTTCCTATGTCGAGCGGCGCATGCGCGAAGCCGGCCTTCATACACGCATCGACCCGGCCGGCAACCTGATCGGGCGTCGCGCAGGGCAGGTGCCGGGCAAGGGCACGCTGATGATCGGCTCCCACTCCGATACCGTTCCCGACGGCGGCCGCTTCGACGGGATCGCCGGCCTTATCTCCGCGCTCGAAGTCGCCCGCACCCTTTCCGACAAAGGCATTGAACTCGACCACGACCTGGAGATCGTCGATTTCCTCGCCGAAGAAGTCAGCGTCTTCGGCGTGTCCTGTATCGGCAGCCGCGGCATGACGGGGCAACGCCCGTCCGAGTGGCTGTCGCGCCAGGCCGACGGCAGGAGCCTCGCCGCAGGGATTTCCGAGGTCGGAGGAAACACCGAGGTCGCGGAAGGTCGCTCGGACATCAAGGGCTTTCTGGAACTCCACATCGAACAAGGGACCGTCCTGGAGCGGGAGGGGACGAACATCGGCATCGTCACTGCGATCTCCGGCATCACCCGCATCGAGATCATCGTCGAAGGGCGAGCCGATCATGCCGGGACGACGCGCATGGACGCCCGCGCCGACGCCCTTGTGGCGGCTGCGGAACTCGTTCTCGACATCCGGCAGGCGGCACTCTCGCTCTCACAGTCTCCTCGCCATTTCACGGCGACGGTCGGCGAATTCGGCATCGAGCCGAATGCGGCCAACGTCGTCCCCTCCCGCGCGAGGCTTTTGGTCGACGCACGAGCGGAATTCCGCGACGACATGGACGTCTTCTGCGAGTTT
>JAEWKX010000305.1 GCA_023393575.1 Pseudomonadota bacterium | reverse complement strand
ATAGGTGAGGTCCGGGGCACTGTCTTCTGCGCGATCGGCAAGCCCGACCTCCTCCAGCCGCCGCAGCGCCTCCCGATCCGCTTCTTCACCCCAGAGCTTGCGGCGCCTGAAAGCAAGCGAAGCGACGACGTTTTCCCGCACGGTGAGAGACGGCAGGCCGCGCACGAGTTGAAAGGTACGTGCCACCCCCTTCAGGGCGATGCGGTTGGCTGCGAGCCCTGAGATGCTCTCGCCGCCGAGTGCGATCGTGCCACCAGTCGGCGCAAGGTGGCCGGAAATCATGTTGAGCACGGTCGTCTTGCCGGAACCGTTCGGACCCAGAAGTCCGACCACCTCACCCCGCTCGATGCTGAAGGACACCGCGTTGACCGCCGTCAGTCCGCCGAAACGCTTGGTAAGGCCGGTTATCGTCAGAAGTTCACTCATCGGCGGTCATCCCCAAAGCTGATCTGTTCCGCCAAATCAGTATTCTTTCCTCGATGAATGCGAGAACGCCGCGCGGCAGGACGAAGACGATGGCGATGAAGATGAGGCCCAGGAAGATCGAATAATGGTTCGGGAAGTTCGCCGAAAGCCATTCGAACATCAGGAAAAGGGGCACAGCACCGAGGAGCGGCCCGGCGAGGCGATGTGCGCCTCCCAGCAACGCCATGATCAGCGTCAGGAACGAGATCGCCGGATTGAAGGCGATCGACGGCTCGACATAGGTCCAACGCGGTGCCTGAATGGCTCCGACCAGCGTGATGATGGTGCATGAAAGGCCGAACAGGGCCAGTTTGACGCCCGTGATATTGATGCCGCAGTGGACGGCCACGACCTCGTCATCGCCGATGACCCGGAGTGCCAGACCGATACGGCTGCGCCCGATCCACCAGGCAATCACGAAGGTTAGCGCCGCCAGCGCAAGCAGTTGCCAATAGATTTCCTCCGGAGTGACGGGCAGGAATATGTAGCGGCCCAACGTTCCGGTCACATTGACCTCGTACCAGGTGACGAGTTGTCGGATCAGTTCGGCCAGGCCGAAGGTAAAGATGACGAAATAGACGCCCGCCAGCCGCAATGTCGCGATGCCCACCACAAGGGCGACGGCCAGCCCGATACCGGCGGCGATAAGCAGCAGCACAGGATACGGCACACTCTCGCTGAAGACGGCGACGGTATAGGCTCCAACGCCGAAGAAGGCGACGGTCGCCAGCGAGACATAGCGGGTGGGGCCGGAAAACAAGGCCCAGGCGGTTGCGAGGATGATATAGCCGAGCATACCGATCATCAGCGTCACGCCATAGGGACCGACAACGAACGGAACGAAGGCGAGCGCCGCTATCGTCGCGATGAAGCTGGCGATGGCGAGACTGGTCTTGCCGTTCATCCTGCCCTCCTTCCGAACAGTCCCGCGGGGCGCCAAAGCAGGACGGCCAGGAAGATGCCGTAGGTCGCCGCCAGCGTCAGGCCCGGATCGACGTAAGTTGCCACGAAGGTCTCCACGACACCGAGGATGAGCCCGGCCGACAGTGCGCCGACAACGTTTCCTACTCCTCCCATGATGACGACAATCAGCGCCTTCATGGTGAAAACCACGCCTGAGGTCGCTGTGAAGGTCTGGTACATCGAGATCACCACGCCGCCCGCAGCCGCAAGCCCACCACCAATAGCGAAGGCGTAGCGCGCCGCCTTGTTGACGTCGATCCCGACCAGCGGTGCGGAAGCCGGCGAAACCGCGACCGCCCGCAATGCCGTGCCCCAAAGGGTCCGTGTCAGGAGAAGGTAAAGCGCGCCCCCGACGGCAAGGGCCAGCACCAGTGCCAGCAGCCGGTTTGCGGCCACTTTCGTACCCAGCAGATCGACGGCGACATTGAGATAGTTGTAACTCGTGAAGTTCGCCCCGAAGGTGACGAGAAGCACGCCCTGAATGACGAACAGCAGGCCGAATGTCGCCAGGATGGAGTCGATCTCCAGGCTCGCCTTGTCACGTGCGCGCGCCACCAGCGGCCGCATCATGACGCCATAGATCGCGTAACCGAACACGAAGCCGGCGGGAATGGCGATCAGCAAACCGAGCACCGGATTGATGCCGTATCCCGTGTAGACGACATAGGCGAGAAACGCGGCGGAGATGATCATCTCGCCATAGGCAAGGTTCATGATGCGCGCGATCCCGTATTGGAGCGTCAGCCCCATCGCAACGAGCGCATAGGTCCCCCCGAGCACCAGCCCGGACAACAGGGCCGTGACGAGCATCGGCCTTTCTCCTTCACATGAATTTCAGACAGCCGGTTCTTCGGCTGAGGGTCGGGAACATCCTCTCCCCTTGTTCGGGGAGAGGGAGAATCGAGCAGAGCCGCTCAATTCTTCTTCCAAGCCTGGCGCGGCAGGATCACCTTGCTCGCGCCCGGGCGGTCTTCGGGAGCAACGCCGACGAACACGCCGTTCTGCCACTGGCCCGTCCACCACAGCTGACGAAGCTGGTTATCCTCGAACTTCGTCTCGTCTCCGAGCACGGTCTTGAAGGTGCCCGTGGACAGTTCCTCCGAGACGGCATCACGGTCGAGGCCCTTGCGCTTGATCGCCTCCTGCAGCAT
>JAEWKX010000299.1 GCA_023393575.1 Pseudomonadota bacterium | reverse complement strand
TTTTGGAACGGCTGTCCTCGATGCTGACGCGATAGAAACGCTCCGTCAGCCGCGGGAGATGTTCGGACGGGATACCAGGACCGTAGTCGGCCACGGTCACCTCGAGCGGCCCGGCCTCCGCGACCTTCAGGAACACGTCGACGGCCTTGCCTTCCTGGCCGTACTTGCACGCGTTCTCGACAAGGTTCTCGAACACCTGCACCAGTTCGTCGCGCTCGCCGGTTACCTCCACATGCCCCGGACGCACATGGAGGTTAATGCTGACGCCGAGATCTTCCGCAAGGGGAGCCAGGGAATCCCGCACGTGGGAGAGCAGGGAAACCAGATCGACCTTTCCCTCCGGTGCAACATTCGCCCTCAGTTCGAACCGCGACAGGGACAGAAGATCGTCGATCAGCCGGCTCATGCGCGTCGATTGATCCAGCATGATCGACAGAAACCGCTCCTGAGCCTTGGGATCGGACTTCGCCGGGCCCTGCAGCGTTTCGATGAAGCCGCGAAGCGAGGCGAGCGGGGTGCGCAGCTCGTGGCTGGCATTGGCGACGAAATCACTGCGCATGCGGTCCAGCCGGCGCAGTTCCGAGATGTCGCGGAAGGCAAGAAGGAAAAGCCTCTTTCCCTGCCCCTCCACCGGCAGATCGATGGGCGCGATGCGAACCAGGTAGACCTGTTGCGACGGCAGACGCTCCGCATGCTCGATCTGGTTGGGCCTGCCGGTCGCCAGCGTCTCCCGGATCATGTCGAGGACAGCCGGCGACCGCAGCCGGGCGGAAATATGCGCACCAGCGGGCAGAGACCCGAGGGCCTGGCTGGACGCACCGTTCTGAAAAAGGATATTCGCATCGTAATCCAGCACCAGCGCCGGAACGTCAAGAGCGTCGAGCGCCGCCGAGACCTCACCCAGCGGATCCCTTTCCCTGGGCTGCCGCAGCGTCTCGGCTACCGGCGGGCGGGCCGGGTCGCGGCGGCCGGTCAACATGACGCCGACCAGGAAGAACCACCCCGGCGCCACCTGCCAAAGCGGCAATCCCGCGAAAACCGTTGCCAGCGCCACGAGCGACAGCGCAACCAGCATCGTCCATTCCGCCTGCAGTCGATTGCTCAAATCCTTCCCCCATCCTGAAACGCCATCCGCCGGATGCCTTCCGGTCCTCCAGATTCGGCTCTAGGCCGATTTCATGACAGATATACATCGACGTCCGGGGGAACGGGGATTAATTCCATTGCGGAGCGAAGCTCTATCGGAACGGCCGGCAGCGAGGAGAGCCCATCATGAACAGCACCAAGCAAGACCGCACCGTGGAACTGGACATCCATGGGCAGCGGCGCCTGTTCGACATCGACGATCCGAAGCTGCCGCATTGGGTGGACGAGGCGGCCCTGGCGTCCGGCGGCTATCCCTATGACGACAAGATGGAAAAGTCGAACTACGAGAAGGCCCTGAAGGACCTGCAGATCGAACTGGTCAAGCTGCAGTTCTGGCTGCAGGAGAGCGGCAGGCGGGTGATGGCCTTGTTCGAGGGACGGGATGCCGCCGGAAAGGGCGGGACGATCTTCTCGATCCGAGCCTATCTCAATCCCCGCCTCGCCCGCGTCGTCGCACTGCCGAAGCCGACGGAGGTCGAGAGGGGCCAGTGGTACTTCCAGCGTTACGTCGACCACTTCCCGACTACCGGCGAAATCGTCCTCTTCGATCGCTCATGGTATAATCGCGGCGTCGTGGAGCCCGTCATGGGCTTCTGCACGCACGAGGAGTGCCTCGCCTTTCTCCGCGATGCCCCTCGGCTTGAGCAGATGATCGTCGACGAGGGTATCCATCTCTTCAAGTTCTGGCTCAACATCGGCCGCGAGATGCAGCTGAAGCGCTTCCACGACCGACGGCACGACCCCCTGAAGATCTGGAAGCTGTCGCCCATGGACATCGCGGCGCTGACGAAATGGAAGGACTACACGAATGCGCGCGACGGCATGCTGGCCGCCACCCATACGCCGCACGCTCCCTGGACGGTGGTGAAGGCCAACGACAAACGGCGCGCCAGGATCAACGTCATCCGGCATCTGTTGCTGTCCATCGATTACGAAGGACGAGACCTGGACGCCATCGGAAACCTCGACCACAACGTTCTCGGTCACGGCCCGGAGTTCCTGCGCTGAAGGCTACTGCCCCGGCAGCACCCTTACCGAGTGCAGGAGCAAGGCAGCCTCGGCGCCGTCAAGGGCGGTGTTGATGAGCAGCCTGCCCGGCGCATTGGGCGCGATGGAACGGTCGAAGGTCACACGCAGGAGCAGATCCTCCGTCTCCTGGCGGGCGGTGAAGCGGTGGCGGGGGCAGTTCCCGAGGCTTCCGAAATCGCAGCGCACCGAAAATTGCAGGGGCGCTTCCGTCGCGGACTGAACCGTCAGCGCGATCGTCGATGACTTTCCGGCGAGTTCGTGCAGGACCTCGGCCGGTATCGCGACCGCCAGGTCGCCTTCGCTGCCCGGCGAACCGGACGCCAGGCGCAAGGCGGGCGTGCCGGAGGTAGAGGCAGGTTCCACGGCCGTCGATGCGCCACCCTCGACCGCATCCGTATCCGCGCCGTTGAACACCTCGATCCATTCTTCGGAAAAACCTGCCTGCGGGCTTGGCCCTGCAGACCCGCCGCCTCGACCGGACAGCGACCGTTCGGTCGCCTCCATTGCCTGCTGGAGCGATTGCTGCACCAGGCCGGACGAATAGGCCCACCAGACCGCAAAGCCGATCAGCGCGAAGAACACGAGCCACGCGACCAGAACGGACAGGAGGCTGCGGCGCCGGCGTGGCTTGGCAGCCCGTTCCGGCGGCGCATCGAGGACGGCCGCATTGCGCCCGCGTTTTCGTCCATGCGAGCGTGAGACCTGCTCCTTCGGTTGCTCGGACGCGGCCGGTCCGGCGGAAGCGGGATGCTCTGCGCGCAGCGCGTCGAGACCGGAGACGGGCTGCACCTGCGCCGCGGCGGCAGGAGACGCTTCGTCCCGCCTGGCGCCGCCCAGGATCGATGCGTCCCCGACAGCCGTCTCCGGCGCCGCCGCCACCGGCTTCGACGCGGGGAGACCCGCCTGTGGCGCGGCCGGAGCGTTCACGGGCTGCACCCGCGCGCGTTCCTCCATCTCGATCTCGCGGATCTTCAGTTCCAGGCGCTGCCGCTGCGCCGCCACGACCTGCTGGTCGGATATGCCCTGTTTCTGAAGACCGGCATCAAGGGCGTGGCGCGCCGACTGGTAGATGCGCGCGCGAATCTCCGGATTGGTGCGGTCGGATTTTTCCAACGCGTTCCTGATGGCTGTTTCCAAACCGCTCAAAGCCGTTCCTGCGTATTCCGCCCCAGGATGGAGCAACTGATGACGTTTGGGTAATCGTTCCCGCTGCGAACTGCAAGCGCTCGCATTCCGGCGAATATGGGGCCGACAGCCGGCCCTGCGCTCAAGCGCCTAGGCCTGCCCTCTTTTCGAGCCTCCCCGGTTCTGGTAGTGGATTTTACGTTTCCGTAAACGTCAATCGAGGAGGATATGATGCTGCCGCCCATTCTGAAGGACAAACTTCGCCTGCCGGTGGTCGCCTCGCCGCTCTTCATCATATCCCATCCGGCGCTGACACTGGCGCAATGCAAGGCCGGCGTCGTGGGCGCATTCCCGGCGCTGAACGCCAGGCCGGAAGGCCAGCTGGACGAATGGCTGGCGATGTTCTCGGAGGAGCTCGCGGCCCATGACGCTGCCCATCCGGACATGCCGGCCGCCCCGTTCGCCGTCAACCAGATCGTGCATACCTCCAACAAGCG
>JAEWKX010000273.1 GCA_023393575.1 Pseudomonadota bacterium | reverse complement strand
CAATGGACGCGGGATCCCCACCGATATTCACAGTGGCGAAGGCGTCTCGGCTGCCGAAGTGATCATGACCCAGCTGCACGCCGGCGGTAAATTCGACCAGAATTCCTATAAAGTTTCCGGCGGCCTCCACGGTGTCGGCGTTTCGGTCGTGAACGCGCTCTCCGTGTGGCTGAAGCTGCGCATTCGCCGCAACAGAAAGGTTCACGAGATCTCCTTCACTCATGGGGTGGCGGATGCACCGTTGAAGGTGATCGGCGATTACGAAGGACGCTCGGGCACGGAGGTTACCTTTCTCGCCAGCCCCCAGACCTTCACAATGACGGAATTCGACTACAACACTCTCGAGCATCGCCTGCGGGAACTGGCCTTCCTGAATTCCGGCGTCCGAATCCGCCTCACGGACAAGCGGAAGCCCGACATCAAGGAAGAGGAGTTGATCTACGACGGGGGTCTCGAAGCCTTCGTCCGCTATCTCGACCGCTCCAAGAAGCCGCTGGTTGATAAGCCGGTTGCCATCCGTGGAGAGAAGGACGGAATCACAGTCGAAGTCGCCCTGTGGTGGAACGACAGCTACCATGAGAACGTCCTCTGCTTCACCAATAATATCCCCCAGCGCGACGGGGGCACCCATATGGCGGGTTTCCGCGGCGCGTTGACGAGGCAAGTCACCTCCTATGCCGACACATCCCGTATCACCAAGTACCAAAAGGTCTCGCTCACTGGCGAAGATTGCCGTGAGGGCCTGACTGCAGTTGTTTCCGTCAAGGTTCCCGATCCGAAATTTTCTTCCCAGACCAAGGACAAGCTTGTCTCATCCGAAGTTCGGCCGGTCGTGGAAAGCCTCGTCAACGAAGCGCTCGGCACCTGGTTCGAGGAACATCCGGCGGAAGCCAGGGTTCTCGTCGGCAAGGTGGTCGAGGCCGCTGTCGCCCGCGAGGCGGCCCGCAAGGCGCGCGAGCTGACTCGCCGCAAGGGCGCGCTCGATATTGCCTCGCTGCCCGGCAAGCTGGCTGATTGTTCCGAGCGCGATCCGTCGAAGTCGGAACTGTTCCTCGTCGAGGGCGATTCCGCCGGTGGCTCCGCCAAGCAGGGCCGTTCGCGCGAAAACCAGGCCATCCTGCCGCTGCGCGGCAAGATCCTCAACGTCGAGCGCGCACGCTTCGACAAAATGCTGTCCAGCCAGGAAATCGGCACGCTGATCACCGCGCTTGGCACGTCGATCGGCAAGGACGAGTTCAACGCCGAGAAACTGCGCTATCACAAGATCATCATCATGACGGACGCCGACGTCGACGGCGCCCATATCCGCACGCTGCTGCTCACCTTCTTCTTCCGTCAGATGCCGGAGCTGATCGAGCGTGGCCACGTCTACATCGCCCAGCCGCCGCTCTACAAGGTGACGCGCGGCAAGTCGGTCCAGTATCTCAAGGATCAGAAGGCCTTCGAGGAATATCTGATCAGCAGCGGCCTTGAAGAAACCAGCCTGACGCTTGCGTCCGGCGAGGTGCGCACTGGTCAGGATCTTCGCGAGGTCGTCCACGATGCCATGCGTCTCCGCAACCTCCTGGATGGCCTGCATTCGCGCTATAGCCGGGCAGTTGTGGAGCAGGCGGCCATTGCGGGTGCGCTTCATCCGGACCTGACCGACAATCCGGAGCGCGCGCAACAGACGGCCGATGAGGTCGCCCGTCGCCTGGATGTCATCGCGGAGGAGACGGAGCGCGGTTGGACCGGTCACGTCACCGACGAGGGTGGCCTGCGCTTCGAGCGCATGGTGCGCGGTGTCAAGGAAGTTGCCGTTCTCGACATCGCCTTGATCGGCTCCGCCGACGCCCGTCACATCGATCAGATGGCTCCGCGCCTCAACGAGATCTACGGCACGCCGCCGGTCCTGCGCCGCAAGGAGGAGGAGAACGAAATGTCGGGCGCGCTCGCACTTCTCGATGCCATCTTCGCAGCCGGCCGCAAGGGCATTTCAATGCAGCGCTACAAGGGGCTTGGCGAGATGAATGCCGAGCAGCTTTGGGAAACCACGCTCGACCCGAACGTCCGTTCCCTGCTGCAGGTCAAGGTCACCGATGCGACCGATGCCGACGGTCTCTTCTCGCGTCTGATGGGCGACGAGGTGGAACCCCGCCGGGAGTTCATCCAGGACAATGCGCTGAGTGTCGCCAACCTCGACATATGAATGATAGCTGTTTCACGAATCCGCCACCGTGCGTGATTCACGTGGAACGCTATTCTTCGCCGGCGAACTTTCCTTCGAAAGCCACGTCCGAAAGCGGCTTACGCTGGCTTGGGACCTCCCGCTCCCGCAGGTCTTCCGGCAGCGTCTCCTTCGGAGCAAGCCGGCCGATCGCGCAGGCGGCCTCCACTCGGAAGCCCTCCGGAATCCCCAGCACCTGCACCGCCTTCCCGCGATCCAGGCCTTCCATGCCGTGGGCGTGATACCCGAGCTTCATGGCCTGGCAGGCGATGGAGAACCATGCGGAACCGGTGTCGAAGGAATGGGTGTAGGCAGGCTTGTGCTCCCCATCCCTGGAAATCCTGTAGCTTCTGGACACGAAGATGATCAGCGCCGAGGCGTTCTGCGCCCAGCGCTGGTTACCCGGCGAGAGAATGTCGAGGAGGATTGGAAAGCTCTCCGTTCCCCGCCGCGCATAGATGAACCGCCACGGCTGGTTGTTGCCGGAAGACGGCGCCCAGCGGCCCGCATCCAGTATCGTCAGCAAATCCGCCTCGGGCATTTCCGCGTCGGTGAACGCGCGTGGCGACCAGCGGTTCAGGAAGAAGGCATCGATCGGATATTCCGACTCGCGGTTGTTGCTGTGCGTCATGTACTGCTTCGGGCTCCGTTGATCGAGAAGGATCATAGAAGACGGAACCACGAGCACAACCTCCTCCGAAATTCAGGGTGACAACCGTGCCTCCATCCTCCATAAGGCGGTTGTCAGACAAGTGGAGGCATATCCCGTGAAACTCTTGCGTATTGGTCAGCCGGGCCAGGAAAAGCCGGCAATTCTGGATGCTGAGGGCAAAGTGAGGGACCTGTCGCAGCACGTCGCCGATATCGGTGGGGCGGCGATCTCCCCGGAAGGCCTGCAAAAGATTGCGGCCCTCGACCCCACGACTCTTCCTGAGCTTCAGGCCGACCGTATCGGCGCCTGCGTCTCCGGCACTGGAAAGTTCATCTGCATCGGCCTCAATTTCTCCGACCATGCCGCCGAAACTGGCGCTACCGTTCCGCCCGAGCCGGTCATCTTCATGAAGGCGACCTCCGCGATCTGCGGCCCGAACGACGATGTCCTCATTCCCCGCGGTTCCGAAAAGACCGACTGGGAAGTCGAGCTGGGCGTCGTCATCGGCAAGACGGCGAAATACGTCTCCGAAGCCGACGCCATGGATTATGTCGCCGGCTACTGCGTCTCCCACGACGTCTCCGAACGCGGCTTCCAGACCGAGCGTTCCGGCCAGTGGACGAAGGGCAAGTCCTGCGACACCTTCGGCCCGATCGGCCCGTGGCTCGTCACCAAGGACGAGATTGCCGACCCGCAAAACCTCGGCATGTGGCTGAAGGTCAACGGCGAAACCATGCAGGACGGTTCGTCGAAGACAATGGTCTACGGCGTCGCCTTCGTCGTCTCCTATCTCAGCCAGTTCATGTCCCTGCATCCGGGCGATGTCATCTCCACCGGCACGCCCCCCGGCGTCGGTATGGGCATGAAGCCGCCGCGCTACCTGAAAGCTGGCGACGTCGTCGAACTCGGCATCGAGGGCCTCGGCAACCAGCGCCAGACGTTCGTTGCCGACAGTTAACTGCATGCGATTGGTGGAACCTTAACCTTCCGCCGGCCATTCTGATGCCAGGCACACATGCCTGGCATTTTTTATGGTCGATGAATCGGTTCCGCCTCATGTTGCACTGCAATCCAAACATGCTAGCCTCTTCCACCGCTCCCGAAGCAGCGTCCGCCGGCCGTCTTGCGCAGGCCGCCTTCGGGGCGACGAAAGGTGGCACGTCGATGATCTACCAGCTCTATGAGATGAATCACGCGGCGATCGCGCCCTTCCGGGCGGCGGCCGATGTGATGAAGCTCTTCCACACCAATCCGCTGAACCCGCTTTCCTATACCGCCATGGGACGCACGGCGGCGGCCGGCTTCGAACTGTTCGAGCGGATGACGCGCCGGTATGGCAAGCCGGAGTTCGGCCTGCCGACGACGGTCGTCGACGGAGCTACCGTCCGCGTCAAGGAGGACATCGTCTGGTCGAAGCCCTTCTGCGACCTTATCCATTTTCGTCGGGATCTGCCGGGGGACCGCGCCGCGGATCAGAAGCTGCTGCTCGTCGCGCCGATGTCTGGCCACTACGCCACTCTGCTGCGCGGCACGGTCGAGACCCTTCTCCCGAACGCGGAGATCTATATCACCGACTGGATCGATGCCCGCATGGTGCCGGTGACGGAAGGCCGGTTCGATCTCGACGACTATATCGACTATCTCATCGAGATGATCCACCATATCGGTCCCGGCACGCATGTCGTCGGCGTCTGTCAGCCGTCCGTGCCGGTCCTCGCCGCCGTCGCGCTCATGGAAGCGGACGAAGATCCGCTCTCACCCGCCTCCATGGTTCTGATGGGCGGCCCGATCGACCCCCGCAAGAACCCGACGGCCGTCAATGAACTGCCGCAGAAGAAGCCGCTCGACTGGTTCCAAAACAATGTGATCATGAACGTTCCATGGCCCCATCCGGGTTTCATGCGTCCCGTCTATCCGGGCTTTCTGCAACTCTCCGGTTTCATGTCGATGAACCTCGACCGGCATATCACAGCCCACAAGGAGTTCTTCGAGCACCTGGTGAAGAACGACGGGGATTCGGCGGAGAAGCACCGCGAATTCTACGACGAGTATCTCGCGGTCATGGATCTCACCGAGGAGTTCTATCTGCAGACGGTCGATACTGTTTTCATCCGGCACGCGCTGCCGAAGGGCGAGATGAAGCATCGCGGCCGCCCCGTTGATACCGCGGCTATCCGTAACGCGGCGCTCCTGACCGTCGAAGGAGAGAACGACGATATCTCCGGCCTCGGCCAGACCCAGGCGGCCCACACGATCTCGCCCAACATCCCCGACCACATGCGCATGCACTACATACAGCCGGACGTCGGCCATTACGGCGTCTTCAACGGCTCGCGCTTCCGCCGTGAGATCGCGCCGCGCATCCTGGAGTTCACGGCCCGTCATGCCCGGCGCGGCAACGAGCGCAAGAATCCCGTCAGGCGCATCATCCAGGGCGGCAAGTCCGACTGATTTCATCCCGTGGAATCAGGCGTTTCACGGAAAAGCCGGCCGGTTGTTCTTGAAGCGAACCCGATGGCTTCCCAAATCGATTCCAGACGGGCTGGCATGTGGCTGCCCGCGGAAACGAAGGGTGTGTCACCGATGAACCAGTCAGCATTGATCCGTCCGGATTGGACGCCGGCCACCATCGCCCTGATGGTGCTGGGCTTCGTGGTCTTCTGGCCGCTCGGCCTCGCCATGCTTGCCTATATCATGTTCGGCGAACGGCTCCAGGGCTTCAAGCGCGACGCCAATCGCCGCGCCGACGGCATGTTTGCCGGCTGCCGCCGCGCCAAGTCGCGCTACAACACGCATTTCTCCACCGGCAACGTCGCCTTCGACGATTGGCGCAAGGCGGAACTTGATCGCCTCGAGGAAGAGCGCCGCAAGCTCGATGAGATGCGCGAGGAGTTCGACGGCTACATGCGCGAGCTTCGTCGGGCGAAGGACCAGGAGGAGTTCGACCGCTTCATGCGCGAGCGCCGCAACCGGTCCACGGGCTCCGGAGAGGTGGTGGATCTTTAAGGATTCACGTGAAACATTATGGGACCGGCGCCTTCGGACGCCGGTTCTGTTATGGCCGGCCGCCCGAATCGGCTAGATAGGCTGCATGTTCACGCTCCTCAAGAAACCGGTCCGTTTGCGCCGCAAGCCTCTGGCTCCGGAGAAGCGTACCCTTGAGATCGGCAGCCGCGCCATGCCTCTCACCATTCGCGAACATCCTCGCTCGACGCGGATCACCCTGCGCATCGAGCCGGGGGCGAGGGGCCTGAGCCTTACCGTTCCCCTCGGCCTGCGGCGGGCGGAGATCGACGACTTCCTGGACCGCCATCAGGGCTGGCTGCTGACGCGGCTTGCCCGCTTCCCGCAGGCATCTCCCCTGATTGGCCATGGCTCCTCCATCATGCTGCGCGGCGTCCGCCACCAGGTCGAGCACACCGGCGGCCTTCGCGGCATGACGGAAGCGGTCGCCACCGAGGGCAGGGCGGTGCTGCGCGTCAGCGGGATGCCGGAACACGCCGGCCGACGCATTGCGACCTTCCTGAAAAAGGAAGCACGCCGTGATCTCGAGGCGGCGGTCCTGGTTCATGCGCGCGGCGTGCGCAAGCCGGTACAATCAATCACCATGAAGGATACGCGCAGCCGTTGGGGCTCCTGTTCCTGGGACGGCAATCTCAGCTTTTCCTGGCGAATCGTCATGGCGCCGCCCTTCGTCATCGATTACCTCGCCGCCCACGAGGTGGCCCATCTCGACCAGATGAACCACGGGCCGGAATTCTGGGCGCTGTGCCGCCGCCTCTGCCCGCGTACTGACGAGGCGAAGGCCTGGCTGAAGCGCCACGGTTCGCAACTCCACGCCATCGACTTTGGCTGACGGTTTCTAATTCCGTATGTCAAACGGAACTTTCAGGGCGTACAGGATGGTTCCTCTCGCTGGAAAGACGACGAGGCGTGCATGTGTCGTACGCGGCCGCGTCTGTTGTTTGCAAGGAGCCCGCGCCCGGCTGCCGCGGAGGAACCGAAACTGCAAGATCCGCAAGGAGGCAGTACGTCCGGCGTCCGCCCGTTGCGAATGCTTTTATCTCGACTCTGCCATGATTTCATGCGAACTCGCTAGCCATGAAACCGGACATCAAAATTTGCGGATTGAAGACACCGGAGGTGGTGGAGCGATCGGTTGCCCGTGGTGCCACCCATATCGGCTTTATCTTCTTCCCGAAGAGCCCCCGCAATATCGACCCAGAGGTTGCAGCCGAACTTTCCGAGCCCGTGCGGGGACGAGTAAGGGTCGTCGCGGTGACAGTGGATGCAGGCGACGAGGAACTTGATGACATTGTCCACCATCTGAAGCCTGACATGCTCCAGATGCACGGGCATGAGACGCCGGAACGGATTCTTCAGGTCAAGGCGCTGTACGGGATCCCGGTAATGAAGGCCTTCTCTGTTCGCGAAGCCTCCGATCTCCACCGCATTGACCCCTATGTTGGCGTTGCGGATCAGTTCCTGTTCGAC
>JAEWKX010000222.1 GCA_023393575.1 Pseudomonadota bacterium | reverse complement strand
TCCGTGAACAGGGCATCACGTCGATCCTTATCTCGCACAAGCTCAACGAGATTTCCGCCGTCGCCGATCGCATCACCGTGCTGCGGGACGGTCGGACCGTCGGCACGCTCGACTGCCACGACGGGGTGGTGGAGGAGGACGAGATCATTCGCCGGATGGTCGACCGGGACCTCGAAAGCCGCTACCCGACGCGGGAGCCGAAGATCGGCGAGGTGATCTTCGAGGTAAAAAACTGGTCCGTCTACCACCCGCAGCATTCCGAGCGGCAGGTGGTGAAGAACGTCTCCATGCAGGTGCGGGCCGGGGAAGTCGTCGGCATTTCCGGGCTCATGGGCGCCGGCCGCACGGAATTCGCGATGAGCGTCTTCGGGCGGTCCTGGGGCCGCAACATCACCGGCACGGTGCGCCTCCGCGGTCAGGAAGCCGATCTTTCGGATGTCCACAAGGCGATCAAGGCGGGGCTCGCCTATGTCACCGAGGACAGAAAGCAGCTTGGCCTCATCCTGCCGGAAGACATCCGCAAGAACATCTCGCTCGCCCATCTCGGCGGCGTCTCCACACGCGCCGTCATCGACGATATCCGCGAGATGAAGGTGGCGCAGGAATTCCGCGACCGCATGCGGATACGCAGCCATAACGTCTACCAGGAGACCGGAAAGCTTTCGGGCGGCAATCAGCAGAAAGTGGTATTGTCGAAGTGGCTGTTCACCGGCCCGGACGTGCTGAGCCTCGACGAGCCGACGCGGGGCATCGACGTCGGCGCCAAATACGAGATCTACTCGATCATCAACGAACTGGCCGATGCCGGAAAAGCAGTTATCGTCATCTCGTCGGAAATGCCGGAGCTCATCGGCATCTGTGACCGGATCATGGTGATGCACGAGGGCGATTTCGTCGGCGAGGTGGCCGGAGAGGAGGCCACGCAGGAAAACATCATGCGCGCCATCATGCGCCGCAAGGAGAGGGATCAATGAGCAATCCGCCCAACACCATGGCTGCCCCGCAGCGCGGCACCGGGTTCTGGAAGGAGAACCTGCGCGAATACGGGATGATGATCTCGCTGGTCGCCATCGTCGTCTTCTTCTATTTCACAACCGGCGGCGTGGTCCTCAAGCCGCTCAACCTCACCAACATCATCCTGCAGAACAGCTATATCGTGATCATGGCGCTCGGCATGCTGATGGTGATCGTCACCGGCCACATCGACCTGTCGGTGGGCTCCGTTGCCGGCTTCATCGGTGCGGTCGCCGCCATGCTGATGGTGCAGTACGACATCCACTTCGTCGTCGCGGCGATCCTCTGCCTGGTGCTCGGGGGGCTGATCGGCGCCATCCAGGGCTTCTGGGTCGCCTACTTCAAGATCCCGTCGTTCATCGTGACGCTGGCGGGCATGCTGGTCTTCCGCGGCCTGATGATCGCCGTGCTCAGCGGCCGCTCGATCGGGCCGTTCGACCCGACCTTCCAGAAGCTCTCCTCGGGCTACATCCCGGAAGTGATCGGCTCGGCCAATGGCATCTACGTCACCTCGCTGCTTCTCGGGCTGGCGCTTGCCGTGCTGCTCGTTTGGCAGAACTTCAAGAGCCGGGCGCGGCGCGTTTCGCACGACGTGGAGACCGAACCTTTCGGGTTCTTCCTCGTCAAGAACCTCGTGATCTTCGCGATCGTCGGTTATCTCGCCTATCTGATCGCATCGCATCGCGGGATGCCGAACGTGCTGATCATCATGGCGCTCCTGATCGCGGCCTATGCCTTCTTCACCAACCGGACGATCCTCGGTCGGCAGATCTATGCCGTGGGCGGCAACGAGAAGGCGGCGGCACTCTCCGGCATCAAGACGGCGCGGCTGACCTTCCTCACCTTCGTCAACATGGGCGTTCTTGCCGCCCTTGCAGGCCTCGTCTTCGCCGCCCGGCTGAACACGGCGACGCCGAAGGCCGGCATCGGCTTCGAACTCGACGTCATCGCCGCCTGTTTCATCGGCGGCGCCGCGGCCTATGGCGGCGTGGGCAACGTGACGGGTGCGGTGATCGGCGCCTTTATCATGGGCGTGATGAACAACGGCATGTCGATCCTCGGCATCGGCATCGATTACCAGCAGGTGATCAAGGGGCTGGTGCTGCTCGGCGCCGTCTGCGTCGACGTCTACAACCAGCGCCGCTGACCGCAGCCTTCCGGCATTCGGTCTCTTCGGTTTGATCGCGACGAGGTATCGCATTGTCCGGCTCGCTGCACTAAGTGAGGCAGCGAGCCGGGCGGTCGATCCGAACGCCGCCTTCAAGCGTGGAGACTTCGATGGCGTTCCATCAACGGGTCGGTCGCAGGATCATCGACCGGATCACGACGTTCGAGCCGGTGAGCCTGATCCTGTTTGCCGTCGCGGCCGGGGGGCTCTTCCTCTTTTTGCAGCTTACCGGCGAGGTGATCGAAGGCGACACACATGCCTTCGACGAGCGGCTGCTCCTGTTGCTCCGTTCCGCTGACGACCCGATAAACCCGGTCGGTCCGAACTGGCTGCCGCATGCCATGGACGATATCACCGCACTCGGCGGCGTCACGGTGCTGTCGCTGATGACGGCGATGGTGGCCGGCTACCTTCTGCTCGCCCGCAGAACGAAAATCGCCCTGTTCACGCTCGCCTCGGTGGCCGGCGGATGGGCGCTGAGCGCCGCGCTGAAGGTGGGCGTGGCGCGTCCGCGCCCTGATATCGTACCTCATC
>JAEWKX010000208.1 GCA_023393575.1 Pseudomonadota bacterium | reverse complement strand
ACGCATGTCGTGCGCCTTTCGGGGATGCCGCATGTGGAGGTGGTGGCGGAAGAGCCGGCGCTCGTCTACGAAGGCCATCTCGGGCTTGCGTTTTCGCGCATAGACGAGGATATCCTTGCCCTGCGCGCGCCGCTTCAGGCGGCAGGAGAGTAAGAATGATCGATCTCGACCACCCGTTCTACCGGCCGCTCTGGGCAAGGCTGCTCATCGTCGGCGTCTGCGTGGCCTGGTCAGGGCTGGAGTTCTGGAGCGGTGCTCCCGGCTGGGGAATGATCGTCGGCCTGGTCGGTCTCTACGCGGCCTACAAGCTTCTCTACGAATACCACCGCAGGGGGACGGGCGATCCGGTCGGTGAGAGCGGTCAGGACGAGCGCCAGTAGAGATCCTTGACCGCCCGGTCGATCAACAGGTTTGCCGTCTTCATCCTGAGCGTCGCCTTGTCCCGGAATATTTCCGGCACGCGGTCGGGATGGTTGTCTTTGGCGAAGCGGCGGCGCTTTTCCGCCAGCGTCCCGGCCGTATCGGCCGCGCCGAGGGCCAGGTCTTCTGCGATCTCCCCCTCGGAGAGCCGCAGCAGATGCGCGGGCACCGGGGGCGGCTCCGGTTCGGGCGCCGGAGGCTCGGGACGGGTTTCCGGCACGGGGGGCGGCATGTCGGACAGGAGCTCGAGATAGGCGTCCGGGACCTGGGCCGCGTCCGGCGCGTCTTCCTCCGCCGTCGAGGCCACGAAGCCGGCGCCAAGCCCGGCCAGCCTGAAGGCAGGCGCGGCGGATGTACCGTCCTCCCGTCTGTCTTCCTCCTCCAGCCGGGTCTGGACCGACTGGAACAGCGATTGCCCGACCAGCATGTCTTGCGCTCCTTCCCGCCGACTAGATCACCCGAACGTGGTGCCGGGCTTGCGGCGAGGGCCTGCTGCATCGGATCGCGGAGTGTTTTAACCACCTGTAAAACCGCCGCAATCTATGGTCCCGGCGCGGACTATTCGGGGGCGTCATGAGTGAAATCCAGAACCGGACCATAAAGCTGCTGAAGCTGGAGCAGGCATCGCGCAACGGAGCGCAGCCCGATTTTCGCCTGCGGATGCTGGAGGCCTCATTGGCGCTCTATCGTGGCCTGGGCGGCACCGAGGATGCCGGGCGCAGGCTCTTGCAGAAGGCGTTCGAGCGGGACGCCGAGGAGGTGCCCACCTCGGTGGGTGATCTCATGGTTGCGGTCGCGGCACTCAGCCACCAGCAGGACATGGATATGATGCAGGCAGCGTACAACGTCCTGCGCGCCCGTCTGCGGCAGTTGGCGCCGCCGCCCTCCGCGGTAGAGTAGCCGGCGAACCGTCGCTTCTTCCCTCGGCCCGGACCCGCTTCCGGCGGGGCGTCGGGCCGGCCGACGCGCTGACCGCTCACCGCAGAAGGGAATGCAGGCATTGGCATCCATGGCGCGGGTGGAAAGCTCGGGAATGGCCCTGCGGGAGCTTGCGATCCATCGCTTCGTTCTGCGGGACTTGCGGTCCGGCCCCGGTGCCGTTCCGGGAGCTTCAGCAAGGCTCATCCGACCTGTCAGATTTTCTGCTTTGACCGCGTGGCGCCGGCTGCCTATGGAAGCCTTTCCCGCGGCCATGCCGCTCCTGCCGGATCTCTCGCATGCTCGACCGCCTGGCTCCGGCCCTCTTCGTCCTCCTCTGGTCCACCGGCTGGCTGGTCGCCAAGTTCGCGGTGGCGCACGCCGATCCGCTGACTTTCATGGCCGCCCGGCATGCGCTGGCGGCGATCGCCTTCACCGGCCTCTGCCTCGCCGTCGGTGCCGCCTGGCCGCGTGAACGGTCTGCCGTCTGGCACGGCATGGTCTCCGGTATTTTCCTGCACGGCCTCTATCTCGCCGGCGTCTGGTGGGCGATCGGGCAGGGGGTGCCGGCCGGCCTTTCCGGCATCATCGCCGGCCTTCAACCTCTCTTGACAGCCGCCATGGCGCCGCTGCTGATCGGCGAGCGTCTTCGGCCCCGCCAGAAGATCGGCATCGTGGTGGGGTTCATCGGCATCCTGATCGCGATCTCTCCGCAGCTTGTCGACACGATGAAGAACGGGCTCGCCGGCCTGGGTTTCCCCGTCATGGTCAACCTGCTTGCGATGTTTTCCGTCACCTGCGGCACGCTTTACCAGAAGCGGCACCTGCAGCAGGGCGACCTTCTCTCCATCGCGGTACTGCAGTTCGCCGGCGCCTTCATCGTGACGCTGCCGCTGGCGCTTCTCATCGAGGACCTCCGCTTCGACTGGAGCGGCGAGGCGATCTTCGCCATGGCATGGTCGGTGCTCGGCATCTCGATGGGAGCGGTCGGCCTGCTCCTCTACCTCATCCGCCGCGGCCAGGTCTCCCGCGCAGCGTCGCTGATCTACCTGATGCCGCCCGTCGTGGCGATCGAGGCTTTCTTCCTGTTCGGCGAGCCGCTGACGCCGCCGATGATCGTCGGCACCATCATCGTCGTCGCCGGCGTCTACATGGTGAACCGGAGGACATGAGCCGACCGTTTTCGGGTCACGAAACGGGTGTCGGCTGAATCTTGTCCTCGCTAGGCAATGGGTCTCGACAGAAAAGGAGATCCGGATGCTTGAGAACAAGGTTGCCATCATCACGGGCGCGTCCAGCGGGATAGGGCTGGCTACTGCAAGACTGTTTGCCGCCGAAGGAGCGTCCCTCGTCCTCAACGCCCGCCGCCAGGAGAACCTCCAGGCGGTGGTCAGGGAGATCACCTCCGCGGGCGGGCGGGCCTGTGCCGTTGCCGGCGACGTGGGCGAGGACGGGACCCATGCGAGAATGATCGAGGCGGCGCGGGACATGTTCGGCGGCCTCGACATCGCCTTCAACAATGCCGGCTCCGTCGGACCCTGCAAGCCGCTTGCCGATGTGGAGCCGCAGGAGTGGGAGGGAACTCTCGCGGTCAACCTCACCGGAGCCTTCCTTGGAGCAAGGCGGCAGATCCCGGCGATGCTGGAACGGGGCGGCGGATCGATCATCTTCACCTCCACCTTCGTGGGGACGAGCGTCGGCATCCCGAACATGGGAGCCTATGCGTCGGCCAAGGCCGGGCTGATGGGGCTGGTGAAGGGGATCACCGCCGATTACGCCGCCCGCGGCATCCGAGCCAATGCGCTCCTTCCGGGTGGTGTCGATACACCGGCTGCGGGGGACGCGGCGCAGAAGGAATGGGCGGCGGGGCTGCATGCGCTGAAGCGGATCGCGCAGCCCGAGGAGATCGCCCGTGCCGCGCTCTTCCTGGCGGGGCCGATGGCGAGTTTCGTTGCGGGCACGGCTCTCTTCGCCGATGGCGGCAACGCGTCGGTGAAGTAGCTGCAACGAAAAGAGGCCGCGATCGCGGCCTCTTTCAACGTTTCTTCGCTCGAACCGTTCAGGCAGGATGGCGCTTGCGGCCTCCGTCGCCGCCCGTGTCGCCGCCGAAGCGGACGGGACCCGGATTGCCGTTGCCCTTCTGGGCGGGGCGGCCGTGGCCGTTACGGTTGCGCTGGTTGGAGCTTTCATGCGCGCCGTGGGCTGCCGGCGCATTTCCCTTCCGGTGTTCCTTGCGCTGGTCGTTGCGCGCCGGGCGGTTGCCATTGGCATGCGGCTGGCGTTCTCCACCTTCGCTGCGATGTTCTGCGCCTTCGGCCTGGAGGAACGGCTTGCGGGCGGGGCGCTTGGGTTTTTGCGGGCGTCCTTAACCGCCGGCCGGCTGGCCGTTGCCACCGCGACCGCGATTGCCGCCGCGGTTGTTGTTTGCGCGCACCGGGCGGTTCAACCCTTCCGGGCGCTCCCCGGAAGCGGTGGCGATCTCGATCCCCATCAGCTTCTCGATGTCGCGCAGAAGCCCCGTCTCGTCCGGCGTGCAGAAGGCGATCGCGATGCCGTCCCGGCCGGCGCGCGCCGTGCGGCCGATGCGGTGGACATAGGCGTCCGGCACTTCCGGCAGGTCGTAGTTGAAGACATGCGTCACGCCGGGGATGTCGATGCCGCGCGCGGCGACGTCGGTGGCGATCAGCGTCTGGATCTCGCCGTCACGGAAGCCCTTGAGCGCGCGTTCGCGCTGGCCCTGGCTCTTGTTGCCGTGGATCGAGGCGACCGAATAGCCGATCTGGTCGAGGTGCTTCATCAGCTTCTCGGCCGTATGCTTGGTGCGCATGAAGACGATGGCGCGGCCATCCGGGTTCGCGGTCAGCGTCTTCTTGAGCAGTTCCGTCTTGTCGTTCTTGCCGGGGATGAAATGCACGTACTGCTCGACCTTGTCGGCAGCCTTGCCCGGCGGCGTCACCGATACCTGGATCGGATCGGTCAGGTAGTCGCCCGCCAGTTCGGCGATCGCCTTCGGCATGGTGGCCGAGAAGAGGAGCGTCTGGCGCTTCTTCGGTACCATCCTGGAGATCTTGCGCAGGTCATGGATGAAGCCGAGGTCGAGCATCTGGTCGGCCTCGTCGAGCACGAGATAGCGGACGGTGGTCAGCCCGATCGCCTTGCGCGCGACGAGGTCCAGCAGGCGGCCGGGGGTGGCGACGAGGATGTCGGTGCCTTTTTCCAGCATCTGTTGCTGCTTGTTGATGGAGGCGCCACCGACGACGGAATTGACCTTCAGCGGCATGCCGCGGACATAGCTCTTCAGGTTGACCGCGATCTGGTTCACCAGTTCGCGGGTCGGGGCGAGGATCAGGGTGCGAGTCGTACGGTTGTCGGGACGCTTCGGGTCCTTGGACAGCATCTCGATCAGCGGCAGGCCGAAGGCGGCCGTCTTGCCGGTGCCGGTCTGGGCAAGGCCGATCAGGTCGCGGCCCTGGAGAAGATGAGGAATGGCCTCCGCCTGGATCGGCGTAGGCGTGTCGTAGCCAAGCGAGGAAAGGGTGGCTACGAGGTGCTTGGCAAGGCCAAGCTCATGGAAATTCGTCAAGTCGAATACCTTTTAGGGGCGCCAATGCGCGCAACCGGGCACGGCACCATGCCGTCCGGTTTGCCCTTGGCGTCAAGAACCCCGCGTGAAGTGGGAACTTGTGTGTTGGAAATTGCTTCCCAGCGCGTAAACCCTCAAGGATCGAGGGCGATCTGTCTGTGCGCCTTGTTCCTTCTTCGCGATCTCGTGTCGCAGGGCCAGCTCACGCGGCGGCCGGAAGGTGAAAGCTGGACCTCATTTGGTGGAGGACTGCGCCAAAGTCAAGCTGCGATTTTGCAAGCGCAAAAAGAAGGCCCGCATCCAGAGCGCGGATACGGGCAGGCAAGAGGGTGAAAACCCGAATCAGTAGCAGACGCGGGCGCGGTAGGCTTCGCCCCATTCGTTCTCCACCCATTCATAGTGGCAGGGCGGTGCGGCGCGATAATAGGTGCGGCGGTAGACCGGCGGGGGAGGCGGTGCGTAATCGTATTCAGGCTCCACGTAGACGCGGCGCGGCTGGGATGCGATGGCGCCACCGATGATGCCGCCGGCGAGGCCCGCGGCGACGCCGACCAGGACGTCGTCATTGTGGCGGCCGCCGGCCTGCGCCGCCGGTGCGGTCGCCATCACGGCGCCGGCCAGCGTGAGTGCGGCAAGGCCCGCGGAAGCGCTTTTCTTCAGGACTGTCATCTCTTGTTCCTTTCCCTTTCCAGGGCACGGTTGGAATCTCACGGGAAAAGGCGGCAGTTTGATGGAAGAGGCGCGGGATTAGTCTGAACAGCCATTCAGGCAAATACGCCTTCTGGTTGAGGCAACAGCTGAAAATACGTATGCAGGCGCGAATTGCGGCGAGATTGCGGCGGTTACCCGGCGGAAATGGGTGCGGCCTGCAATGCGGTCGTCTCGGATCGCTGCCGAACGGGCATGGGGACATGCAGTTTCCGATGTCTCGCAGGTGCCGGCAACAACTTGTTAACGCTCGCTATGGTGTTATCGCCGGATCGGACGACAACAGAATCGCTGCGGCGCCGGCCGGACGCGGTTGGAGCAGAGACGGTGGAGATGCATGGCGAACTCCTGAGGACGGCGTGCGCGCGGATCGAGGATCTGCACGGACCGGCGTTCATCAAGGACAGCACGCTCAACTATGTTGCCGTCAACCGCGCCTATGCCGCGCTGTTCGGGATGGAGCCGCGCGCGCTCCTCGGCCATCCGACCGGCGACGATTCGCGGCATCTGGAACATCCGGAGCGCAAGGAAAAGGAATGCCGCGCGCTGATCTTCGGCACGGAGGAAACGGTCCGCTGCCTCGATGCGTCCGGCGCGCTCAGCCATGAAATCACGGTAGAACGCTTCGTGACCGAAGACGACCGGACCTACCTGTTCGGCGCTTTTCAACCGGCTGGGGAGGCCGGCCATACGAGGGAGCTTCAGGCAGGCGGTGGGGGAGGACAGATAATGGCCGGGCATGGGGACGATCAGGAACTGCAACTGGAGGATGCCCTGGACCTCCTGGACGTCGGGATCGGCATCTATGACGAGACGGATGCCCTCGTCTATTACAATGCCCAGCTCACCGACTTCTTCGATTCGTTCGGTGTCCGCCTGCGGATCGGCGTTACGTTCGCCGAGATCTGCGGGCAGGTCTACGAGAAGAGCGTCAGGAACAGTCCGCGCCTTGCGGGCCGCGAGCCTCTCGACTCCTCCGTCTGGGTGCAGGAACGTATCAGGACGTTCAGGCTTCCCTATTCGGAAAACATCGAGCAACTGTCGGATGGCCGCTGGCTGAAGAGTGTCAACAAGCGACTCGACAACGGCCTGGTCATCACGCTGCGGTCGGACGTCACCGACTTCAAGGACCAGGAGCTGCTGCTGCGCAAGAATATCGGCGAGACCGAGATCCTGCGCGCCGTGCTCGAGGACCTGCCGGTTGCCGTCTTCATGCGGGATGCCGAGCAGCGGCTCGAATTCGTCAATGCCGCCTATGAGGAAATGTTCGGAGACAGGCGCGAGAACATCCTCGGCAAGACCGATGCCGAGATGTTCCCCTGGAAGGCCGAGCGCAGCCAGACCGAGAACGATCGCATCCTCGCCGATGGCGAGGCGGTCGAGAAGGCGGAGGACAAGACCTTCCCCGATGGCCGCGTCATCCCGGTCATCACGCGCCAGATGCGGGTGGTCGATGCGGATGGCCAGCCCCATCTCGTCGGCTCCATCACCGACATCACGCCCTACAAGCAGGCCAAGGAGCATGCCGAGAAGCTGCGCCAGGACATGCAGACGATCCTGCACGGCATCCCCGTCGGCATAGGGATCCTCGATGCCGACCTCGTCTTCGAATACGCCAATCCCGCCTTCTACGGCTTCTGGGATGCCGGCGAGCAGTTCGAACTCATCGGACGCCCCTACCGCGACTTCATGAAGGCGATGTTCGACAACGGCATCTATGGCGATGCCGCGACGATATCCTTCGACGAGATCTACCGCCGGCGCATCGCCGACCTGACGCAGGACGGAGAGCGGCCGCCGATCGAGGTCCGAAGCGCGCAGGGTCGGGTGATCCTGGTGTCCGGCACCAGGCTTTCCGGCGACAAGCTGCTGCTGAGCTACATGGACATCACCGCGATCCGCAAGCGGGACGAGGAGGTGCGGGCCGCCCAGCAGGCGCTCGACCGTCAGGGCACGCTGATGCGCGATGCGACGAGCGCCATGTCGCAGGGCCTGATCATCCTGCACGAAGGCACGATCGTGTTTTCCAACAACGCCTTGCCGGCCATGCTGGAGATCCCCGAGAACCTCGGTGCGCCGGGGTCGCTCTGGCGCGACGTGTTCCGCTTCTGCGTCAAGCGCGGCGATCTCGGCCCGACCGACGAGGCGATGGAGATCCTGCGGCTGTGGGAGGAGAATGTCAGCGAGGGCCGGTTGGTCCAGGCGACCTTCCGCATCGAGGGACGCAAGTGGATCAATGTCGAGGCCAATCTCAGCGGCAGCGACCACTGGCTCGCCGTCTTTACCGATGTCACGGACGTCAAGAATCGCGAGACGGAACTGACACGCCTGGTCGAGCGCGCAGAAGCGGCCGACCGCGCCAAGTCCGAGTTCCTCGCCAATATGAGCCACGAGATCCGCACGCCGATGAACGGTGTTCTCGGCATGGCTGAACTGCTGGCGAAGTCGGATCTCGACACGCGCCAGAAGACCTTCATCGACATCATCGTCAAGTCGGGCAATGCGCTGCTGACGATCATCAACGACATCCTCGACTTCTCCAAGATCGACGCCGGCCAGATGAAGCTTCGCAAGGCGCCGTTCGATCCGGTGGAAGCGATCGAGGACGTGGCGACGCTGCTTTCGTCCTCGGCAGCGGAGAAGGATATCGAACTCATCGTCCGCGGCGACGCCTCGGTGAAGGAGACCGTGCTGGGTGACGCCGGCCGTTTCCGCCAGATCATCACCAACCTCGTGGGCAATGCCGTCAAGTTCACCGAGAAGGGCCACGTCTTCATCGATCTGCGTTCCGAGCCGATCGGCGAGACGGACATGATGCTGACCGTGAGGATCGAGGACACCGGCCTCGGCATTCCGGAAGAGAAGCTGAGATCCGTCTTCGAGAAGTTCTCGCAGGTCGATACCTCTTCGACCCGCCGCCACGAGGGCACCGGGCGCGGGCTTGCGATCACCGCGGGCCTCGTCGAACTGTTCGGCGG
>JAEWKX010000261.1 GCA_023393575.1 Pseudomonadota bacterium | reverse complement strand
CGCCGGCCAGCGACCCAATACGCGTCGCGGCCTGCCATGGTGGGGCGTAGCCAAGCGGTAAGGCAGCGGTTTTTGGTACCGCCATCCCCTGGTTCGAATCCAGGCGCCCCAGCCAAGCCTCCCTTTTCAAGCCAACAATGCAGGTTTTCCGGCACTTCTTGCTTAGCTGGGAATCGAGATTCGCAAGCGTACTCCGGTTACCCAATCCTTTAGATCGTAGTACGTTGACGCTCCAGCAGTACTCCCAGCCGCAAACTCTCCTGGACGATGATGTCCAGCTCTTCGCGCTGCGTCCGATGATTGTCGATCGCCACCCGAAGAAAGTGCTCTCCGTGGACCGTCGTGTCGGAAAGAGCAGCGATCCCTTCCTAGCCCACCCCATTGGGAATGGTACTACCTCGTAGCCTCGATACGTCCTTCTCTACGCAACGATCGACCTTCAGGCTGCAAATTGCCTTCGCCACTCCATGGCCTCATGCTAACGCGCCGCTATCTCGGCGGAACCCTGGACTGCGGCAGTACGCGACAGCGTGCGTGACATCACCAGCCGGCTTCACTGCAGGTCGTTCGGTCACATCATTCTTGGTCCAGCGAGTATAGAATCCAGCTATAACAGAGACTTATCCCTATACGATCTTCTTATAGACCTGGTCGCAATCCCTATTGGCGGCTGCGGGAAAAAAAGCGCAGGTTCCAGCCCACAAGAGCATCAGGCAGCGGATGTACGAAAAGACATCCTGCGTGTGCCGGCTCTGATGAGGGAGGGATAGCATGAAGACGGCTTTGATCGTTGGTGGCTCACGCGGAATTGGAGCGGCGACTGTCCAGGCTATGCGCGCCGAAGGGTGGAAGGTCGAGGCCACCTCCACTTCGGGCAAGGACGGATCAATCGTGGTGGACATTCGCGATCCGACGAGCGTCGAGGCCGCCTTCGCCGAGGCAAAGGCACGGCTCGGCAAGCTGGATTGCGTCGTCGCCAATGCCGGCATCAATGTCCCGCCGGGGCCGCTTGCGACTTTTGACAGTGACCGGATGCGCGATCTGGTCGAAACCAACATCGTCGGTGCGTTCAATGTGCTCAAGGCCGCTGCCGCTAGGGTCGAGGACAATGGTGTCATCATTGCGCTGACGACATCGCTGGTCCGCCATGCCGTGCCCGGTGTCGGGCCCTATGCGGCCACCAAGGCTGCCGTCGAGGCGCTCCTGCGTTCACTTGCCAAGGAAGTCGCCGGCAGGGGCATTCGCGTCAACGGCGTGGCACCGGGTCCCGTGGATACCGATCTCTTTCGCGCCGGCAAGGATGAGGCAGCAGTCGCCCGGTCGGCCGCAATGTCCCCGTTCAACCGCGTCGGAAGCCCGGAGGAGGTGGCCGCTGTCGTCGCCTTTCTCGCATCCGACCGCGCGAGCTGGGTCTCGGGCCAGATCATCCAGCCGAATGGCGGGTTGATCTGATCATGCTGACGCTTCTCCATTCCCCCGCCTCGCCATTCGCGCGAAAGGTGCGGATGGCTGCGATGGAGCGGCAAGTTCCACTCCATTTGGAGATCGTGCGCGTCGACCCGGTGGTCAGGAACGACCACCTCGCGGATATCAACCCGCTGGCAAAGATCCCGGTGCTGAAGACGCCGGATGGCCCGATCCACGACAGTCGGGCGATCTGTCGCTTCATCGACCGTCGGGGGGCGGGGCCAAGCCTCTACGGCTCGGAGACGGCAGACATATGGGAGATCCAGGTCCTTGAGTCGATCGCCGATGGCGTGATGGAGGCGGCCGTCAACCTTCGCTACGAACTGGTGAACCGGCCGGCCGAATTGAGGTGGCCTGAATGGATCGCGGCGCAGCGTCTGCGTATCAGCGCCGGCCTCGATCATTTTTCGGGGCGGATAGCCCAGTTGGCGGCTCCGCATATCGGGACGATCGCCGTTGGCGCGGCGCTGGAATATCTCGATTTCCGTCACCCCGAACAGGAATGGCGGGCAGCATTTCCAGCACTTGCGGATTGGGTGAGCACCTTCGCCCAGGAGGAGATCATGCGCGCCACTGTCTACCCGGCGGCCTGAGGAGGACTTATGCCCGCCGCTGCTCGCGCAGCGGCAATACTTCGACATCCATGTAGCTATAGGGAGGAAGCAAAATGGAAGAGACCAGCAAATTCATCCTGTCCCGGCGACAGATCCTGAAGACCGGTGTCGGCACCGGCGTGCTCATGGCGTCGGGGCTCGCAGCGCCGTCGATCCTGCGGGCCCAGGAGCAGCCTATCGTGCTGGGGCACCTGGTGCCGCTGACGGGGTTCCTGGGAACGCTCGGGCAGTACGCTATCAACGGCCTGAAGCTCTCGGTCGATCAGATCAATGAAGCAGGTGGTGTCAATGGTCGCAAGCTGCAGATCATTGCCGAGGACTCCATCAATCCGGAAACTGCGGCGACCAAGGCGCAGCGCATGATCGAACGCGACAAGGTCGACGTACTGGTGGGCGAGATATCGTCGGCCTCGGCACTCGCCATTTCCGAAGTGGCAAGCCGCAACAAGAAGCTATTCATAGCCACCGGACCGCGGTCCGACGTCCTTCGTGCCGATCGATGCAACCGTTACATGTTCTGCACGGACATCCCGAATGCCGTCATGGTCAATGCGGTGGGAACGGCGCTGAAGCAGCAGGGGATGGTGGAAGGCAAGAAGTTCTTCACCGTGACCTCCGACTATGTCTTCGGGCACGATCTTCTGAAGGCAGCAAAGGCCTTCTTCGCCGCCAACAATGCCGAACTCGTCGGCGATGAACTGGTGCCGACCGACGCCACCGACTTCTCCGCCAACATCCTCAAGATCCGCCAGGCCCAGCCGGACGTGGTCTGCCTCAACCTTGGCGGTAACCAGGTCACCAATTTCCTCAAGCAGTACGCGGAATTTGGGCTGTCCATTCCAACCGTCGGCTTCAACCTCAACACGGCGGATGCCTGGGCGGCCGGCATGGGCAATTTCGGAGGCGTCTGGCCTACCGTATGGTTCGACACGATCGACACCGCCGGAACCAAGAAGTTCGTCGAGGACTACAAGGCGGCATATGGCGGGCAGATCCCGGAAAACCATGCCTGGATCGAGTACATCACCGGAAACATCCTCGCGAAGGCTTTCGAAGCCACCGGGGGCACCGACAACGAGAAGATCATCGACTACTTCGAGACGGAAGCGGAGTTCGACATTCTCAAGAACAGGCCGGCCTACTTCCGCAAGTTCGACCATCAACTGGTTCAGGAAGCGTACTCGTTCTCCGTCAAGCCGGAAGGCAGCTATTCGACCGTCTTCGACATGCTCGAACTAGGCGCCGTCGTGCCGGCCGAAGGCGAGAAGCTGACGAGCATCTATCCGGAAGACACCGGCGCCTGCAAACTCTGAGTTCGCAAGCGGCGGCCCCACCCCCGCGGGAAACATTTCCGGCGGGGGACCATTGCCAGGAAAATCAAATGGAACTCTTCTTCCTCTTCGAGCAGGTCGTGAACGGGCTCGTTCTCGCAGGCTATTACCTGCTGATCGCCTTAGGCCTATCCCTGATCTTTTCGGTCGGCGGGATCGTTAATCTTGCGCACGGCGGCTTCTACGCGATCGGCGCCTACCTCGCGGTGACCCTCACGCCGCATCTCGGTTTTGCTCCTGCCGTAATCGCCTCACCCCTGCTGGTTGCCTGTCTCGGCATCCTGTTCGAACGCTTCATCCTGCGCCGTTTCTACCGGGAGGATCCCATCCTCAGCCTGCTCGTGACATTCGGGCTGGCGATGGTCGCGGAACAGGCGATCCGGATGATCTGGGGTGCGGCACCCTTGTCGCAGACGCTCCCATCCAGCCTGAAGGGCGGCGTGGAGCTCGGTCCGCTGCTATTCTCGAAATACCGTCTGGTAATGCTCGGCGCGGTCCTCGCAATCCTCGCTTCGATCTGGCTGCTCCTGAACCGCACGTCCTTCGGCCGCGTCATCCGGGCCGGGATCCAGAACCCGGACATGGTGGGTGCGCTCGGTATCCGCCTCCAGCCGTACATGACGACTGTGGTTATGATCGGCGTCGGTCTGGCGGCGGTGGGCGGTGCCCTTTTTGCCCCGATCACGACGGTTCATCCGGCCATGGGTGCGGAAATCCTGACGATCGGCTTCATCGTCGTGATCATCGGCGGGCTCGGCTCCTTCTGGGGCGTGGTGCTGGCAGCCGTTCTGGTCGGTGTCGTGCGGTCGATCACCATCCAGTATCTGCCCGCCGCCTCCGAGGCGTCGATGTACATCCTGATGTTCCTTGTCCTGCTGCTGCGCCCGCGCGGGCTGCTGGGCGAACGCATGGCAAAATTCGAAGGCTGATAACCTGATGAGCTCACAAACAAAAACCCTTGCCATCAGCGCAGTCGTGTTGGTTCTTCTGCCAGTCGTGTTACCGATGATCGGCCTGACGCTGACGACGGCGACCATGGTCGTTTCCCTGTGTATCGCCATATTGGGCCTCAACTTGCTGATGGGCTACACCGGTCTCGTCAGCTTCGGCCATGCCGCATGGTTCGGGATGGGCGGCTATGCGGCGGCGCTTCTTCAGAAGAACTTCCTGCCCGGCCAATTCATCCTTCCGGTGCTGGGTTCCATCCTGTCTGTCGCGGTGATTGCGGCGGTCGTCGGATGGTTGATCCTGCGCCGGCGTGGTGTCTACTTTTCCCTTCTGACCCTTGCCTTCACCGCCCTGACATTCACCGTCGCCTATCGATGGACGGCGTTGACCGGTGGTGAAGATGGTCTGGGCGGGTTCACCCGCGGAAGCATCGGGCCCCTCGATCTTGCCGATAACCTCACCTATTACATCGTGGTCGCGGCGATTGGTTTCGGCGTCCTGTATTCCATGATCCGCCTTACGCGGTCGCCGTTCGGAACGGTTCTTCTGGCCATCCGCGAGAACACGCTACGGGCGGAGTTCCAAGGCTACGACGTCCAGCGCTACAAGCATATCGCCTATATCGTTTCCGCCTCCCTCACCGGCCTCGCCGGTGCCCTTTCCGGCTTCCTCCATTACATCGTCACCGCGGAAAGCACATCCATTGAGATG
>JAEWKX010000143.1 GCA_023393575.1 Pseudomonadota bacterium | reverse complement strand
TAGCCGGCTTCGCCTGGAGACGCGCATCGAGCTTGCGGGCAACCACGCGACCTTCTCACGCTGGGGCTTCGTCAAATCAGCGGAGAGGTCTCACCCCGGCTATGATCGCGTCACGTTCATTGAGATGGTAAAGAGGCTGGCGGCCCCGGTAGCTGAAGCCAGCTAGTTGCTGCGGGACTAGCTTCGGCCGGGCAAAACCCGGTTCGGCGGCCTGTGCCCGTCGAAGAAGGTGCGGATGTTGATGATGACCTTATCACCCATGTCGATCCGGCCCTCTATCGTCGCCGATCCCATGTGGGGCAACAGAACTACGCGCCCCTCATTGGCCAGCTTCACGAGCCTGGGGTTCACCGACGGTTCGTTCTCGTAAACGTCAAGTCCGGCGCCGGCGATCTTGCCATCGCGCAGCAGCTGGATCATCGCCGCTTCGTCGATGATATCGCCACGCGCGGTGTTGACGATGAGACTGGTCGGCTGCAGCAGGGCGAGGCGGCGTGCTGACAGAAGGTGGAACGTGGCTGGTGTCGATGGGCAGTTGACGGACACAATATCGACGCGCGCCAGCATCTGGTCGAGGCTATCCCAGTAGGTCGCCTCGAGTTCCTCCTCCGTCGCGGGATGAACTCTTTTGCGGTTGTGGTAGTGGATCGACAGGCCAAAGGCTTTGGCACGCCTTGCGACGGCCGTGCCGATCCGGCCCATGCCGACAATGCCAATCCGCTTGCCCCAGATGCGACGACCAAGCATCCAGGTGGGAGACCAGCCGGCCCAATCCCCCGGATGGTCCGTCAGTATCCGCGCACCCTCGGGCAGCCGGCGCGACACCGCGAGAATCAGCGCCATCGTCATGTCGGCCGTGTCTTCGGTGAGGACATTCGGTGTATTTGTCACCGTAATGCCCTTGCGGGCGGCGGCGTCGATATCGATGTGATCCGTGCCGTTGGAAAAACTGGCGATCAACCTGAGATCCGGCCCCGCCTCGTTGATCAGGGCCTCGTCGATCCTGTCCGTCACCGTCGGCACGAGCACGTCTGACGATCTCATTGCCTCGACGAGCTGTTCGCGCGTGCGCGGCACATCGTCGACATTCAGCTCCGCGTCGAAAAGCTCGCGCATCCGGGTCTCAACGGCATCCGGCAACTTGCGTGTGATATAGACCTTGGGTTTCTTCTTCGCTGTCATGGGCGTTGTATTCAGAGGTCCTTAACCAAGTCGCGCGATAGTCGGAGCATAGAGGGCGTTTCTACCAGACCCGTCGGCGAAGACAAACAAAACCTCGCAGGAGCCGGGTTGTCGATGTCCCCCAGCTCGCTTGTGGCCGTCCCGCAGGCACCGCCCACTCTCGGAAGAACCCGCATGCGCAGCGTCACACTTACCCTACTGCTGGCAGTCTCCATTGGAGCGATCCCGGCGCTCCATTCCACTCCTTCCCTTGCACAAGGCGCGAAGGGACCAAGTGGCCTGCCCCTGCCCCGCTTCGTCAGCCTGAAGTCCAAGCGGGTGAATATCCGCATCGGCCCCAGCACCGACTATGCAGTCGCGTGGATTTATCTGAAATAGGGCCCGCCGATGGAGATCATCCAGGAATATGACAACAGGCGGCGCGTCCGGGACGCCGATGGTACCGAAGGCTGGGTCAACCAGGCGCTCCTGTCGGGTGAACGAACGGCGGTGGCGGCTCCCTGGATGCGCGGCAAGACAGAGGACGTCTTCGTCAACATGCGTCGCGAACCACAGTCGTCCGCGATCGTGACCGCAAAGCTCCAGCCCGGCGTCGTCATCTCGATCGACGAGTGCAATGGCGACTGGTGCCATGCGTCGATCAATGGCGCCGAAGGTTGGGTCAGCCAGGCGGAAATCTGGGGCGCATATCCCGGAGAGGCGTTCAGGTAGCGGCCTCGGCCGGCAGCAGACCCTCGCCGACCGCGGCATCGCGCAGTGAAACCATTGGGCGCGGGCCAATCTGCTTGATGACGATCGCCGCCGAGAGGCATCCGAGCTTACCGCAATCGGAAAGCGAGCGGCCTTGCGTGTATCCGTAGAGGAAGCCGGCAGCGAAGAGATCGCCTGCACCGGTGGTGTCGACCAAGTCGTCGACCTTGTAGGCATCGATCTTCACGCGCTCCTCGCCGCGAAGGATGATGGCGCCTTCCTCACTGAGGGTGACGGCAGCAAGCTTGCAGTCCGCGGCGATACTCTTCAGGGCCAGTTCGAAGTCATCCGTCTCGTAGAGCGACAGCGCCTCCTGCTTGTTGGCGAAGACGATGTCGACGGTGCCCGAGCGCATCAGGTCCAGGAATTCGGAGCGGTAGCGATCGACGCAGAACGGATCCGACAAAGTCATGGAGACTTCCCGCCCGTTCTCGTGCGCGATCCGGGCGCACTCCAGGATCGCCTCCTTGGCCCGGGGCGGATCCCAGAGGTAGCCCTCGAAGTAGGTGACAGCGGATTCGGCAACGACCGCAGGCTCCACGTCGCCGGGGCCGAATTCAACGCAGGCACCGAGATAGGTGTTCATCGACCGTTCGCCATCCGGGGTGACGAAGATCATCGAGCGCGCGGTGGGTGGATTGGTCCCCTGCGGCTTCGTCGCATAATGAACGCCCTGTGCGCGGATGTCGTGCTGGAAGATGCTGCCAAGCTGGTCGTCGGCAACCTTTCCAAAATAGGCAGCCCTGCCACCGATACCGGCAACGCCTGCCGCGGTATTGCCAGCCGATCCTCCAGAAGCTTCGACCGCAGG
>JAEWKX010000125.1 GCA_023393575.1 Pseudomonadota bacterium | reverse complement strand
TCGTCGGGCTTTCGCCCTTTTCTGGACGCACGGCTCTCGCTAAGGTCCCGCCGACGCAATCACAGCAGAGAAAAGGACCTCCCATGGATCTCGGACTAGCCGGCAAACGCGCGCTCGTGCTCGCCTCCTCCCGCGGCCTCGGCCTCGGCATCGCCAGGGCGCTCGCCGAGGACGGCGCGCATGTGCTGCTCTGCGGTCGCAGCATCGACAGGCTGAAGGCCAATGCCGACGCCATCAACGCCGCCGGAAAGGGCAAGGCGGACTTTGTGGAGGCCGATCTCGCCGACACGCATTTCGTCGATGCCATGCTGAAAGCAGTCCACGAGAAGCTCGGCGTCATCGACATCCTCGTCTACAATACCGGCGGCCCGACGCCCGGCATGGCCGAGGAGATGGACGCCGAAAAGCTCTACAACTTCTTCCAGTCCATGGTGGTGCGGGTCATCACGCTCACCAACGCACTGCTGCCGCTGATGAAGACGCAAGGCTTCGGCCGCATCCTCACCGTCGCCTCCTCCGGCGTCTTCGAGCCGATCCCCAATCTCGCGCTCTCGAACACCCTGCGCGGCGCGCTGGTCGGCTGGAACAAGACGCTGTCGACCGAGGTCGCCTCCTACGGCATCACCTCCAACATGATCCTGCCCGGCCGCATCCACACCGACCGCATCGACGAGCTCGACGGCGCCAATGCGAAGCGCCAGGGAAAGTCGATCGAGGAGGTGCGGGAGGCCTCGGTAAAGAGCATTCCGGCCGGACGCCTTGGCAAGGTGGAGGAATTCGCAGCCGCGGCCGCCTTCCTCTGCTCCGTCCCCGCGAGCTACGTCACCGGCACGATGTTGCGGGTGGACGGCGGCGCCTCGAAGTCGATCTGACGCTTCCCAGTCCCGCGCGGAGCAACAGCCACGCGGGACTTGACGAATATCAAGACCTTGCGAAATCCCTGGAATCCAACCTCGTCTCTGCTAATGTCGGTGCGACAAATTGCTCCATGGGAGGGAAGCTTGGAGAAAATCAGGAACTGGATGGCCGCGGCAGGGCTTGCCATCATCGTCGTCGGCTTCGCATGGATCTGTCATGGGACCGGCATCATCCGGCTGCCCGCCACGGACGTCATGAGCGAGCGCAGCGTGTGGACGATCAACGGCTCGCTGGTGGTCGCCTTCGGCCTGATCGTGCTCATCGGCTCGTGGAAGCTTTTGCGCGACGAACCGCATGGCCCCGGCTTCGGCGACGACCACTTCCTGGAAGAACCCTGATCCGCCCTTTTGCGCAGGAGGGCCCCCGGTGAAAAGACTCGGCATCGTGATCGGCACCCTCGCCACTCTCATGGGCCTCCTTTGGATGGCCCAGGGCAGCGGCATCTTCCCCTATCCCGCCTCAAGCTTCATGATCGACCAGTCGCCGTGGATCCTCTACGGTGCGATCCTCGCACTGGCCGGGCTGGCGCTGGCGTGGTGGGCGCGGCGGTAGAGGCCTCACTTACGAAACTACGGAATTTCCGTATACTCGGCCTCACGTGACGTAACGGTTTGATCCTGCGAAGGGCGCCATCAACCGCGAGAAGCACGGCTTGTCGCTCAGCTTCGGCGACCGGATCCTGGAGGACATGAACCATCTCGTTCCGCCGTCGATCCGGGAGATCGATGGCGAGGAGCGCTTCAAGGTCATCGGGCTGGCGGAGGAGAAGCTGTTCACCGGCATCTTCGTCTGGCGGGACGAGTTTCCTCGCTTCATCTCCATGAGAAGGAGCAACACAAGTGAAGAACGAGCCTATCATTCTTCCGGCGAATCCGGCCGACGCGGAGGACTTCGACGTTACAGCCGAAGCATTGGAACGGGGTCAGCGAGCACGCCTCATCCGCCAGACGAGAGTCGAGCTTGGCCTCTCCCAATCGGCCTTTGCCACCCGATTTCGAATGCCGGTCGGCACATTGCGTGATTGGGAACAGGCTCGCGTCACTCCTCCGGACTTCGCTATTGCGTATATCCGGGTGATCAGGCTCCACCCGGACATGGTCGCCAGGGCCGTCGCCTAGCAGATCATCCGGCGTCGCCGGCTATCTGTCCGCCACCAATCCCGGCAGATCCTCGATCAGCGAATCCCGCACGACGAAGCTCATCGGCGGTTCGCCGTGCGGCTTGTCATCGACCAGAAGCCGGGCGAACACCACCCGGCGCCCTTCCCTTTCGGCCCAGCCGACGAACCAGCCGATCGGGCGACCGCTCGTGGGCTTGCCCTTGGCGTCGCGCATCCGGCCGCTGCCGGTCTTGCCGTGGATCACCCAGCCGTCGGCCGCCTCGAAGTGCGGGATGATCGCCTGCGTCATCGCCAGGGCATGATCGGAGACCGGAAGCTTCCCGTTCAGGAAGCGGCGGAGGAAATCGGCCTGCTCGTCCGGCGAAATCTTCAGCGACGACATCAGCCAGGATTCCGTCAGGCCATCGAGCTTGCCGGGTCCACCGGAGACGTCGCCATTGCCGTAGTCGAAGCGGCGGACGTAGTCGCCGAAGCGGTCCTCGCCGAGGCGGCGGGTAATCTCCTGCGAGTACCAGACGATCGATTCCCGCTCCCAGCCGGTCGGATCGAAGGCCTTCTTCACCCGCGCCGGCCCGCCGAACTTCGCCTGGTAATCCCAACGCGGCGTCGTCTCGTCTTTCAGGATGCCCGCGTCATAACCCATCATGGCCAAGGGCAGCTTGAAGGTCGACATGGGATAGACGCGCTCATCACAGGTCCCGCCCCGATGGATCGCCGCGCCGCTCTCCGCATCGAGCACGACCGTGCAGCGGATGGGATCGCCGGCAGATGCCGGTCCTGCGGCACCAAGCAGGGGGAAAAGGCTGATGGCGGCGGCAAGAAGGCCGCGTCTTTTCAGGATCATGATGTGGCTCCCTTCGATATGACCGGCCCTTTTCTAGGGCCCGTTGCGGGAGCGCTGCAAACGATGATAACTGGCGGGAGCCATAAGAAAATCTGGGGCATCGCATGGTCCGGCCGCATCTTCCGCTGAACGCGCTGCGCGCCTTCGAGGCCGCTGCCCGCCACCTGTCCTTCACCCGCGCGGCGATCGAGCTCTGCGTCACCCAGGCAGCCGTCAGCCACCAGGTGAAGCTGCTCGAGCAGCGGCTCGGGGTCGCGCTCTTCCGCCGCCTGCCGCGCGGGCTGATGATCACCGAGGAGGGGCTGGCGCTCCTGCCGACGCTGAAGGACAGCTTCGACCGCATGGCCGACATGCTGGAGCGCTTCGAGGGCGGCCACATGCGCGAGGTGCTGACGCTCGGCGCCGTCGGCACCTTCGCCGTCGGCTGGCTCCTGCCGCGCCTCGCCGGTTTCCACACCCGCCACCCCATCATCGACGTCCGGCTTTCCACCAACAACAACAGGGTCGATATCGCAGCGGAAGGCCTCGACTATGCGATCCGCTTCGGCAACGGCGCATGGCACGACACGGAAGCAGAAGCCCTGTTCGAGGCGCTGCTCTCGGCGCTCTGCGTGCCGGCGATCGCAGCAAGGCTGGGACAGCCGGAGGATGTCGGGCGCGAAACGCTGCTGCGTTCATACCGCGCCGACGAATGGCCGGGCTGGTTCGAGGCGGCTCAAACCGCCGGCCCACCGATCAGCGGCCCGGTCTTCGATTCTTCCGTGCTGATGGTGGAAACGGCCCTGCAGGGAGCCGGCGTAGCACTCGCCCCGCCGCTGATGTTTGCCCGCCACCTCGCCTCCGGCGCGCTGGAACAGCCCTTCCCCGTCTATGTCTCGAAGGGGAGCTACTGGCTGACACGGCTGAAATCCCGCACGCCGACGCCAGCCATGAAGGCGTTTTCCGACTGGATGGCCGAGATGGCGGCGCAGACGCGGGCCGTGATCGTCTAGCCTCCCTTGCCATGCCGCCCCGCCTGTGCGATCAGGCGCGCTCGATTTGACGAGGGCGCGACAGGCGCCCTTTGGCGTTCCGGGCTTGACGCTCCGGGTTCAATAATCACGACTGGACGAGGAGCACTGCCATGGCACGGGCGCTGGGGCTGGATTTCGGCACGACCAATACCGTCATCGCGATGACGGAAAGCGCTGGCGCCACGCAATCCATGCCGTTCACCAGCAGCGCCGGCACCACCGACACGATGCGCACGGCGCTCTCCTTCATGAAGGACCGGCAGCTCGGCGCGCAAGCGCTGAAGGTCGAGGCGGGACCGGCGGCGATCCGCGCTTTCATCGACAATCCCGGCGACTGCCGCTTCCTGCAGTCGATCTAGACGTTTGCGGCAAGCCCGCTCTTCCAGGGAACGCTGATCTTCGCGCGCCGGCACCAGTTCGAAGACCTGATGGAGATCTTCCTGCGCCGGCTTTCCGCCTATGCGGGCGCGGCCTGGCCGTCGGATGTCTCGCGCATCGTCGTCGGGCGTCCCGTGCAGTTCGCCGGCGCCAGCGCCGATGCGGACCTGGCGCTGGAGCGCTACAACGTGGCGCTCGGCCGTCTCGGCTTTCCGCAGATCGCCTATGTCTACGAGCCGGTCGCCGCCGCCCACTACTTCGCACAGAACCTTCAGCGGGACGCCACAGTGCTGGTGGCCGATTTCGGCGGCGGCACGACGGACTATTCGCTGATCCGCTTCGAGCGGCAGGCCGGGCGGCTGTCGGCCACGCCGATCGGCCATTCCGGCGTCGGCATCGCCGGCGACCAGTTCGACGCGCGGATGATCGAACACCTGGTGGCACCGGAGATCGGCAAGGGCAGCCGGTTCAGGAGCTTCGACAAGCTGCTCGACGTGCCGAGCAACTACTACACCAGCTTCTCGCGCTGGAACCAGCTGTCCATCTTCAAGGGCTCCAAGGAGTTCGCGGACCTGCAATCGCTGATCCGCTCGGCTCTGGAACCGGAAAAGCTGGAACTCTTTGTCGATCTCGTCGAGCACGACGAAGGCTATCCGCTCTACCAGGCGGTGTCGGCGACGAAGATGGCGCTCTCGTCAGCCGATGAGGCGGAGTTCCACTTCGCGCCACTCGGCAGGGCCGGCTGCAAGACCGTCCGGCGCCGGGAGTTCGAGAGCTGGATCGCCGAGGACCTCGCCCGGATGGAAACGGCGCTCGACGAGGCGCTGGGGCAGACGGAAACGGCGCCGGAAAGCATCGACAAGGTCTTCCTCACCGGCGGCACGTCCTTCGTGCCGGCGGTGCGCGAGATCTTCACCCGCCGCTTCGGAACCGGGAAGATCGAGACGGGAGGCGAGCTTCTCTCCATCGCCCACGGCCTGGCGCTGATCGGCGAAAGCGAGGATCTCGCGCAATGGGCGGCGTGATGCTTCCCCCCCGCGCCCGGCTTCGCTAGAGTGGACCGATGATCCAGGCGAAAGACCTCGAGGCGGGCGAACTCTCGGCACTTCTGCATTTCTATGCGGATGCAGGGGTGGAGTGGCTGCTGGAAGACGCGCCGGTTGATCGCATGGCGGAATTTGAGGCGCAGCAGGCCGCCCGCCAGAAGGCGACGGCGTCCCAGCCTGCTCCTGCACAACGGGCGGACCGGCAACAGGCCACCCGGACGGCGGCCGCAGCCCAGCCGTTCAATCCACCCCCCGTCGCCATGCCGAATGTCGATGCGGTGGCAGCCGCGCAGCGGGCAGCGGAAAGCGCCACGTCGCTTGCGGAACTGAAGGTGGCGATCGAGGGGTTCGACGGCTGCAACCTCAAGAACGGTGCCCGCTCCACGGTCTTCGCCAGCGGCGACACGGCCTCCCGGATCATGGTGATCGGTCCCATGCCCAATGCAGACGACGACCGCGACGGCCTTCCCTTTTGCGGACGGAGCGGCCAGTTGCTCGACCGCATGCTGGGCGCCATCGGCCTTTCCCGCGAGACGGTGCTGCTCACCAACATCATCCCGTGGCGCCCGCCGGGCAACCGGATGCCTTCGCCGGCCGAAACGGCGATCTGCAGGCCATTCATAGAAAGACAGATCGCGCTGGCCGAACCCGAGCACCTGCTGCTGCTCGGCAATTTTCCGGCCCGTTTCTTCTTCGGCGAAAGCGGCACGATCCACAGTCTGCGCGGGGGATGGCGCAAGGTAAGTTCTGGCAGCCGGTCCGTGGAGGCCCTGGCAACCCTGCACCCACAGGAACTGTTGGCGGCCCCCGCCAGCAAGGCGTTGGCCTGGCATGACCTGCTGATGTTTTCGCAGGCGGTTTCACGGCATTAGTGCCGACGCATTGATCAATGTTAACGCTTTATGAAATCGGCCATGCATTTTGCGCATGGCAGCGGTTCCTTATGTCGCATTGCCGAATCGATGCTGCACCGCAATATTAAGCCTGTCTTGGGAGGAACCAGAGATTTAAGGAACCAAGGCGATGACGACCCGTGTCCGTCCCATCCATTCCGGCTTCGAAAGCCTCCGCGTCGCCGGCGTGCCCCAACGATCCACGCAGGGCTACCACCGGTTCGGCTCGGCGACCAACGAGCAGCTGACCGCCCGCGCCATCGGCCGCATGGGCAGCATCACCCGTCCCTCCGCGATCTTTGCCGATTTCCGCGAGCGCTGAACCAGGTCCGAGAAAGGAACAGGATCATGACCCAGCTTCACCCGATTCGTGTATTGCTCGAGGCAATCGAAGGCGTCAGCGCCGCCGTCAGCGCCGCACGCGAATATCGCCACGCCGGTGCGGTTCGACGGGGCGACGCACGGCCCGCCAATCCGGCGACGGCGAACATTCCGCTCTGAGGCATCTCAATTCGGCGGCGCAGACGCCTTGCGCGCCGCCTTCCGCTCCAGTCCCAGCCGGCGCTCGCGATAGACGATGAAGATTCCGGCAGCCACCGTAATGGCCGTGCCGGTCACCATCGGTGCCGTCGGCACATCGCCGAAGATCACGAAGGCAATCGCGATCCCGAGGATGAAGGACGTGTATTCGAACGGGGCTACCGCGGAGACGTCCGCATGCCGGTAGCTCTCGGTCAGGAATATCTGGGCAATCCCGCCGCAGATTCCCGAGGCGATCAGCAACATCGCCTGTTCCCCCGTCAGGACCGCCCAGCCGAAGGGCAGGCTCACCAGCGAAAGCAGCGCGCCGGTGAGCGAGAAATAGAACACGATGGTCGGCGTCCGCTCCGTCTGCACCAACTGCCGCACCTGCACCATGGCGAGCCCGCTCAGCACCGCGCCCATCAGCACCGCTGCGGCTCCGAGCGCCTGGGTGGATGCGAAACCGCCCTCGCCGAACAGCGTCAGCTTCGGCCATGAGACGATCAGCACGCCCACCATGCCGGCGACGACCGCGGTCCAGCGGTAGAGCCGCACCTGTTCGCGCAGCACAAGCGCCGCGAAGACCACCGCCATCAGCGGCGATGCGTAACCAATGGCGATCGCTTCCGGCAGCGGCAGGTGGACGAGGCCATAGAAGCCGAAGGCCATCGACATGACGCCGAAGAGGCCCCGCTTGAAATGGCCGAAGGGACGATCCGTGCGTACCGCCGTGCGCAGGTCGCGGCGCCAGGCGAGATAGGCGATGATCGGAATGAGCGCAAAAGCCGAGCGGTAGAAGGTGATCTGTCCGGCCGCCACATCGGCCCCGGCTGCCTTGATGCAGGTCTGCATCATCACGAAGATCACGACGGAGAGGATCTTGAACGCAATTCCGCGCAGGGAACTGCCCGCGTCAACGGTCATCTGTTACTCTCGGCATGCGGCCTCGGGAGAGGCTGTCGGGGCGGGCATCGGGAAACGAACGTGCGCCGCGAAGACTAGAGGAAATGACGGCGCATCCCAATCAATATTGGTGATGACTCGATCAATATCGGTGCGGCAAGCGGCAGACCGATGCGGGTGGGCAAACTACCGTTCCGGTGCGGCCCCCCGAGCTTTCGGCAATGATACTGCCGCGACAGGGTGTTCGACGGGCTCCCCGACAAGACCGGCAAGCTCCCGCATCAGCCGCTCCAGGATCACCCTTTCGCTCCAGCGCTCCTCCGCCCTCAGGCGGGCTTCCCGCGCGTAGCGGGCGTGCAGGTCCGGATCATCGATAAGCCGCCTGATGGCATCGGCGAAGGCGGTGGCGTTTTCCGGCTCCGTTACCAGGCCGCAACCCTCGACCTCCTGGGCCAGTCCTGTTCCGGGCGCGGCCGTCGCGACCACCGGGCGGCCGGATGCCAGCATGTTGATCAGCTTCGAGGGCAGGAGCAGGTCCGCCGCACTCGCCAGTTGCGGCAGCAGATGGACCGTAGCGAGACCGACGAGGTCGTTCATGCGCGCCTTCGGCTGCAGGTCCTGGAATCGGATATTGGGCAGTCCCTCGGCGAGCCGTTCGAGGTTCGCCCGGTTCGGCCCCTCGCCACACACCACGAAAGTAAGATCCTGCCGATGGGCGAGATGCCGCGCGGCTTCCACGATGATCTCGATGCCCTGCTTGTTGGCGATGTTGCCCGAGTAGAGGGCGACATGCTCCGTCGCGATGCTCCATTCCTCCCGGTACGGCGAGGATCCTTCCAATGGCCAGACCTTCGAAAGGTCGCCCGAGTTCCGGAACTCGATGACCCGCTCCGGTGCGACCCCCTTGTGGACCAGGCGGGCGCACATCTGCGGCGAGATGCTGCTCGTGCGATCGAAGGCCCGTAGCATGAGAAGTTCGAATTGGCGTGCGAGCCGGAACAGCCAGCCGTTGCCGTTCAGCAAGCCTGCGGCAAACGCCGCCTCCGCTTCGAAGTCCTGCACGTGAAGCCAGGAGCGGGCGCCGCAGAGCGTTGCCGCCAGCCTGCCGACCGGTGCCGCGATCAGGGAGGGCGCAATGCAGAAGACCACATCCGGGCGAAAGCGGATGCCCGAAAAAAGCATTGGAAGGACGCTGCTGAGGGCAAAGCTGAAATGATGCAGGAGGCGCTTCTTGCCCGTCGGCCTGGCGGGAATATAGAGCGGGCAGCGGATGATGGTCACGCCATCTTCGACGGTGCGCTGGAAGGTCTGGCGATGCCCTGGCATCAGCCTCCACGCCGGATAGTAGGGTTGCCCCGCGACCACCGTGACCCGATGCCCGGCCGCCGCCAGGGCCGTCGCCATTGCGCTGGTATAGACGGCGATGCCGATCTTTTCCGGCGCATGGTTGATGCCGAGGATCAGGATCTTCATGGCATCAGGTCCCGCCCGGATGTCCGCCTGCAGGACGCGGAGCTACAACTACCGCCATCTACCTCCGCCGACCGCGGCAGGGCTGCCACCCGCTTGTCCAATGCTCACCTGCCAATAATGGAGATACTGAAGAAACAGAAGCCTATATTTATTTTACTTGAAGCATATCCAGGCAATGATAGGCAAGCAACAACCTCATTCAATATATTCTACGTCTATTCATTACCTCCAAATTGATGCAAGGACCAAAGGCCTCGGACGGCAGCAGGCCCCGTGCCGCCTGATCCGGTCAATTGCAGGAGCCCGACCTGTTAGGATCATGTTAGCAACCCCTTGCTATCGTGCCCGTATCTCGCTCATTGGAAGGACCAGCGCTTGCTCCGTTTTGTCGACCCGCAGAACCGCCCGGCGGCGCATTCCATGACGCTGAACCAAAACCTCAGGAACCTACGGTTCGGTTGAGTTCGCAGGCCCTGAACGCGGCCTCTTGTTTCTTACACACGACAGGAATTTATGTACTCATGGGTACATCCGATACCAAGACCGTCGAACTCGCCAATTACCGCCCCACCGATTTCGTCCTGGAACGCGTCGATATCACCTTCGAGCTGGACCCGACGAATACCAAGATCGACGCAAGACTGATCTTCCACCGTCGCGAGGGAGCCGATCCGAAGGCGCCTCTGGTTCTCGATGGTGACGAGCTTACCCTTTCCGGCCTGCTCCTGGACCAGAACGAGGTACCGGCCGGCCAGTATGACGCAACACCGCAAAGCCTGACGATCCGTGGCCTGCCGGAAAGCAGTCCCTTCGAGGTCACCGTCACCACCTTCATCAACCCGGAAGCCAATACGCAGCTGATGGGGCTCTACCGGACGAACGGCGTCTACTGCACCCAGTGCGAGGCGGAAGGCTTCCGCCGCATCACCTATTTCCCCGACCGCCCGGACGTGCTGGCGCCCTACACGATCACCATCATCGCCGACAAAGCCGCCAACCCGCTGCTTCTGTCCAACGGCAACTTCCTCGGCGGGGGCAATTACGACGAGGGCCGGCAATTCGCCGCCTGGTTCGATCCGCATCCGAAGCCGAGCTACCTCTTCGCGCTGGTCGCAGGCGATCTCGGCGTCATCGAGGACAGCTTCACCACCATGTCCGGCCGCCAGGTCGCGCTGAAGATCTATGTCGAGCACGGCAAGGAGCCGCGCGCCGCCTACGCCATGGACGCCCTGAAGCGCTCCATGAAATG
>JAEWKX010000110.1 GCA_023393575.1 Pseudomonadota bacterium | reverse complement strand
CTTCAGCCCTCCTCCCACCAGCGCCGCCATGGTCGCCGAATGATGCGGCGTGCGATAGGGCCGCCTGTCGGAAAGCTTGCCGCCCGAGAGCTGGCCGGCGATCGAATGGATCATCGAGACTTCCAGCAGCTCGACCGCCGAAAGCGGCGGCAGGATCGACGGGAGCCGGGCCGCCAGCATGGACTTCCCCGAACCCGGAGGGCCTACCATCAAAAGATTGTGTCCGCCGGCTGCGGCAACCTCCAGCGCCCGCTTGGCACTTTCCTGTCCCTTGATGTCGATCAGGTCCGGCAGGTTGGCCGGCAGCGCCCGGACAGCCGGTTGCGGCCGGGAAAGAACCTGCGTACCGCGGAAATGATTGGCGAGCGCGATCAGGCTGCGTGGCGCAAGGATGTCGATATCCGATCCCGCCCAGGCGGCTTCGGCGCCGCTGTCCGCCGGGCAGATCAAGCCCTTGCCCAGCACGTTGGCGCTGATCGCCGCCGGAAGAGCCCCGGCCACCGGTGCAAGCGTCCCGTCGAGGTTCAACTCGCCGATCACGACGTAACCGGAAAGCGCATCTCCCGGAATGGCGCCCAGCGCAGCCATGAGGCCAAGCGCGATGGCAAGATCGAAATGCGAGCCTTCCTTGGGCAGATCCGCCGGTGCCAGGTTCACCGTCACCTTCTTCGGGGGCAGCGACAATCCCGACGCGTGAAGCGCCGCCTGGACCCGTTCGCGGCTTTCGGCCACCGCCTTGTCCGGGAGGCCCACGATCGGCATCAGCAGCTTGCCAGGTGATACCATCACCTGCACTTCGACAGGAACTCCTTCCACACCCTGGAATGCAACCGTAGAGACACGCGCCACCATGAACCGCCCCCAAACTTCATGTCCGAAGCGCAAGCGATCCACGCTTTCCGCGCCAGCGACTGCAATCTGGCATGGAAAAAAGAATAAAACAAGAACATCGAAAGAACTTATTCCCGGAGACGTTGTCCTCTGGTTGCATGAGGTTGCAACCGGAGAACAAAACGGGCGCCGGAGCGAGCCTCAGGCGCGCTTCGCCTCGATTGCATCCCACAGAAGGCTCGCGACATCGGCACCGCCGAATTTCTTTACCTCGCGGATGCCTGTCGGCGATGTGACGTTGATCTCCGTCATGAAGTCGCCGATCACGTCGATGCCGACGAAAATGAACCCGCGCTCCCTGAGCCCCGGGCCGATCCGTTCGCAGATCTCGCGGTCGCGTCGGGTCAGTTCCACCGGCTCGGCCCGCCCGCCGACATGCATGTTGGAGCGGCTGTCCGTTTCCGCCGGGACACGGTTGATGGCGCCGACCGGCTCGCCGTCGACCAGCAGGATGCGCTTGTCGCCCTTGCGCACGGCCGGCAGATAGGCCTGGGCGATATAAGGCTCGCCGCGGTAGACCTGTTCGAACATCTCCAGCAGCGAGGTGAAGTTGCGGTCGTCACGGGTGGAGTGGAACACCCCGGCACCGCCATTGCCGTAAAGCGGCTTCAGGATGATGTCGCCCATCTCCCGGCGGAAGCTCGCGATCTCCTGCGGATCCCGACTGATCAGGGTGGCCGGCATCAGGTCGGCGAACTCGGTCACGAAGATCTTCTCCGGCGAGTTGCGCACCCAGGCGGGATCATTCACCACCAGCGTCTTCGGATGGATGCGCTCGAGCAGATGCGTCGACGTGATGTAGCCCATGTGGAAGGGCGGGTCCTGGCGAAGGTGGATCACGTCCATGGCCGAAAGGTCGATGCGCTCACGCTCGCCGAGGCTGTAGTGATCTCCCTTGACGTCCTGGACCCGCATCGGTTCGACGGCAGCGAATATTTTCCCGTCGCGCATCGTCAGCCGGTCGGGCGTGTAGTGGAACAGTTCGTAGCCGCGCGCCTGCGCTTCGAGGGCCATGGCGAAGGTCGAGTCCCCGGCGATGCTGATGCTGGAGACGTGGTCCATCTGGAATGCGACCCTGCGGATTCTTGCCATTGCCCTGTCCCTTCAGAAATGCCCGCCTGATGTAGGACGACCGTTCGCGGAAGGCAACGGCCTGTGGCACGAGCGTCTCAGGCGGGCTCCATGACCTGCTGCCGGAGCACCGGCTCTGTTTCGGCCGACGCCAGGCGACGGCCGGTCTCGCGCGCGAAGAAATGCAGTCGCCGCGGATCGACCGCCAGCCGCATCTCGTCCCGCAGGATCGCCGCGAGCGGCAGCGTTACAGTGAGAGGCTGATCGCCCACATGGCCGTGCACCAGTCGGTGCGCTCCCAGTTCTTCGACATAGTCGAGACGAAAGGCCAACGCCTCCTCTCCCGCATGCGCCGGACGCAGGTCTTCGGCACGCACGCCGACCGTCACCGGACCGGAGGTCGGCGCATAGCCGGCGAGCGAGAGCACCGAGGAGCCCATCGCCAGTCTGTCGCCATGCAGTTCCCCCTCCATCAGGTTCATCGCCGGCGATCCGATGAAGCCCGCGACGAAGGTGGAGGCCGGCGCGTGATAGACCTCGAGCGGCGAACCGATCTGCTCGATCCGCCCGCCGTTCAGGACCACCAGCCGGTCGGCGAGCGTCATCGCCTCCAACTGGTCGTGGGTGACGTAGATCGAGGGCGTGCCAAGACGCCGCTGCAGCCGCTTGATCTCGCCGCGCATGGAAACGCGCAGCTTCGCATCCAGGTTGGACAGCGGCTCGTCGAACAGGAAGGCCGCCGGCTTGCGGACGATGGCACGGCCCATGGCGACGCGCTGCCGCTGGCCGCCGGAAAGCGCGCGGGGCTTACGGTCCAGGTAAGGCGCGATTTCCAGCATCCGTGCAGCCTCGGCCACCCGCTGGTCGATCTCCGCGCGGGGCGTGTTACGGTTCTTCAGCCCGTATTCGAGGTTCTGGCGCACGGTCATGTGCGGGTAGAGCGCGTAGTTCTGGAACACCATGGCAATGTCGCGCTCGGCAGGCTCCACCGCGTTGACGATCCGGCCGCCGATCCTCACCTCGCCTTCCGTGATCTCCTCCAGCCCCGCCACCATGCGAAGCAAAGTGGACTTGCCGCAGCCGGAAGGGCCGACCAGGACGATAAACTCGCCGTCTCCAATGGCGATGTCGACAGCATGGACGGCCCTGTTGCCGCCCGCATAGGTCTTGGAGACGCGACTGATGTCGATGGATGCCATAACGCTTGTCCTTACTTGTCGCTTTCGGTCAGGCCCTTGATGAACCAGCTCTGGAAGATCACCACGATCAGCACGGGAGGCAGCATGGCGAGCACAGCCATGGCAAAGGCCTCGTTGTAATCGGGGATCTGCGAACCGATCCAGACCTGCAGGATCTGCTTGATGCCGCGCATCAGGGTGAAGAAGCGCTCGTCCGTCGTCATCAGCATCGGCCAGAGATACTGGTTCCAGCCGTAGACGAACATGATGATGAAGATCGCCGCGATCATCGTCCGCGACAGCGGCACGAGAACGTCGATGAAGAACTTGACCGGACCGGCTCCGTCGATCCGGGCCGCCTCCAGCAATTCGTCAGGCACCGATTTGAAGAACTGCCGGAAGTAGAAAGTGCCGGTCGCGGAGGCAAGCAGCGGCACGATGAGGCCCGAATAGCTGTTCAGCAGCCCAAGATTCGACATGACCTGGTAGGAGGGCATGATACGGACTTCGAGCGGCAGCAGCAACGTGGTGAAGATTACCCAGAAGGCGAGCGTGGCGAAGCGCATGCGAAAATAGACGATCGCATAGGCCGCCAGCATCGACAGCACGATCTTGCCGATAGCGAAGCCGATACCGAGGATGAAGGAGTTCATCACCATGCGCGAGCCGGTCACCTGGCCCGTGAAGCCGCCTTCGCGGGTGAGTACCTTCTCGTAGGTCTCGATGAAATTGCCGCCCCAGGCAACCGACAGGCCATTGCTGTGGATGTCGGCTGCCGTATGCGTCGATGTCATGAAGGCAACGATCACCGGCACCATCAGGAAGAGGGAGCCAAGGATCAGGACGAGATGGTCAAAAAGCTTGTTTTTCTGCATCGCCTCGCCCTCAGGTGTAATGAATGCGCCGCTCGACGAAGCGGAACTGGAAGATCGTCAGCACGAAGACGACGAGCATCAGGATGACCGATTGGGCGGACGAACTGCCGAGGTCGTTGCCGCGGAAGCCGTCCTCATAGACCTTGTAGACCAGGGTGACGGGATTGTTGGCCGACTTGTCCTTCACCATCACATCGATGATGCCGAAGGTATCGAAGAGCGAATAGGTGACGTTGATGACGAGCAGGAAGAAGGCGGTCGGCGCCAGCAGCGGCAGGATCACTGTCCAGAAGCGCCGCAAGCCGGATTTGCAGTCGATCGCAGCGGCTTCGCGAACCGAAACGGGCACGCCCTGCAGACCGGACAGGAAGAAGATGAAGTTATACGGGACCTGCTTCCACACGGCGACGGCGATCATGGCGAAGGCGGTGTCGAAGTAGCTCAGGCCGACGCGCATGTCCCAGCCGAACCAGCTCGCCACGTCGACGAAGGGACCGATATGCTGGTCGAAGAACATCATGCCGATCAGGGCCGCGACCGGCGCGGCGATCGCATAGACGGAGATCAGCATAGTTTTGTAGGCGGAAGATCCACGGATCACGGCATCCGCCTTCACCGCCAGCAGCAGGCCGATCGAAAGCGAAAAGACCGTAACCAACGCCGTGAACACCACGGTGAATAGCGCAATGCCGCGATATTGCGCACTGGCCAGGATGTCGGTGTAATTGCTCATTCCGACGAAGGTGGAGCCGAAGCCGAAGGGGTCCTCGATGTAGAAGGAGGAACTGACGGCCTGGACGGAGGGCCAGTAGAAGAAAATGAAGATCACCGCGAGCTGCGGCGCAAGCAGAAGATAAGGAAAAACGGGCGAAGAGAACTGTACTCGCTTCGCACTTTCAGCGACGACCTTCGAACGAGGCCTGCGGGCGATCCAGGGTAGAAACCGGGGTGATGGCGCGACATAGGCCAAGGCATGTCCTCCTTGCGGGAACCAGGCCGCTCCTCATCGGGCGGCCTGGCCTGCTCATTCAAGGATTGAAATCAACCAGCAGTCTTGGCGAAGCGGGCGAGCAGGTCGTCGCCTTCCTTCTTGATGGTTTCCATCGCGTCCTTGACCGATGTTTCGCCAGCGAAGATGCGGTTGTATTCGCGTTCCATGATGGTACGGATCTGCGGGTAGAAGCCGAGGCGGTAGCCCTTGTTCCACTCGCCGCTCGGCAGCTGCAGCTGCTGGGTACCGACTTCGGCGACCGGCTTTTCATTGTAGAAGCCTTCAGACTTCGCCAGCTCATAGGCGGCCTTGGTGATAGCCACGTAGCCGGTTGCCTCGTGGTAGAATTTCTGGACCTCGGGGGAGGTCAGGAAGTGGAAGAAGGAGGCCGTGCACTTGTTCTCGGCGTCCGACTTGCCGGACATCGCAAACAGCGCCGCACCGCCGATGAAGGTGTGGACATCCTCCGGATTGACCGACTTCCAGTAGGGCAGGAAGGTTGCGGAGAATGGCATCTGGGCGGTCTTCTGCAGGCCGCCGAAGGAGCCGGACGAGCCGATCCAGAGTGCGACCTTGTTCTCTTCGAACGGCTTCTGATTGTCGGACCAGCCGGCGCCGTAATAGCCGAAGAGGCCGTTGTCGTACCATTCCTTCAGCTTCTCGTACATCATGACATGATTCGGATCGGTGACGTTGATCGTCGTGTCGATGACGCTGTCGTAGCCGTTGTTGTTTGAGGCGAACTGCAGGTCGTGGCGCGAGAAGAAGTTCTCGGTGAATTGCCAGGTCAGCTGCGACTGGACGAGTGGGATGTAGCCGGCATCCTTGAGCTTCGGCGCGATCTCTTCGAATTCTTCCCAGGTCTTCGGAGCTTCGACGCCGGCCTTCTTGAGAGCCTCGTCGTTGATGTACATGATCGGCGCCGACGAGTTGAACGGCATGCCGACAAACTTGCCCTCGGAGTCCGCGTAGAAGTAACGGACGCCCTCGATGAAGTCTTCGCGGCTGAACTGGAGGCCGGCGTCCTTGATCAGGTCCTCGGCGGCGACGGTCGCGCCCTTGGCGTTGATGATGGTGGCGGCGCCCGCATCGAATACCTGCAGGATGTTCGGCTGCTCGCCGGAGCGGAAGGCTGCGATGCCGGAGGCGAGCGCTTCCTCGTAGGTGCCCTTGGAGACGGGCGTCAGCGCGCATTCCGACTGCGATTCATTGAACTTCTGAGAAATCTCGTTGATGACTTCGCCGTTGCGGCCACCCATGCCGTGCCACCATGTGATGTTCGTGGCCGCCAGCGAAGACGTGGCGGAGAACGTGACCGCCAGAGCGGCCATGGAGAACTTCTTGATCATGACTTGTCCCTTCCCACCGGTTGATCGGTGAGGAAGGCAATAGGCAGGTCCCGTGACAGGCCCGTAACGGTTCCATGTCAGGAGTATTACAATCCACATCGCTACCACGAGTCCTCGGCAGCGTCTCAGAAGGCATCCGGGAAGTGCTGCGGCAGGCGACCGGGAAGAACGGCGATGACATCGTAGCGCTGCGACAGACGGGCGGCATCGGCGCGCCTGGACAACCAGACATCGCTTGCGGCCCGGATACGTCGTTGCGCCAAGCCGCTGACCGCATCGATCGCCTCCCTTTCGCCGTTGCGTGCCTTCACCTCGACGAAGACGGCAAGATCTCCCTTCCGGGCGATAAGATCCACCTCTCCCGCCCTGGTGCGGAACCGGATGGCGAGGATCCGGTACCCCTTCAGCAGCAGCAGTGCCGCCGCGAGATATTCCGCGACATGGCCACGCCTCTCGGCACGCCGTCGTCGAAGGCGTGGATCAACCTTCACCCGCCTCGCCCTTCAGAGCCAGAAGCCGCTGATAGAGGTCCTTCTTCGACAGCCCGGTAAGCCGCGCCCCCTCCGCCGCGGCCTTCGACGTCGGCATGGAGGCAGCAAGCTCCTTCAGCAGCACGTCCACCTCCATCGCCCCCGGCACGTCATCGATTTCCGGCGGCGCGATCACGAGGACGACCTCGCCCTTCACGGGCCGGTCGGCATAATAGGCAGCGAGTTCCTCCAGCGATCCTCGCCTGAACTCCTCGAACGCCTTCGTCAGTTCGCGGCAGACCGTTGCCCGGCGACCACCACCCAGGACGTCGGCCGCCGCAACGAGGCTTGCGCCGATACGGTGCGGAGATTCGAAGAAGATCAGCGTGGCCGGCACTCTCGAAAGCTCTGCCAGCCGGTCGCGCTTTCCCTTGTCCTTCACCGGCAGGAAACCCGCGAACAGGAAGGCGTCGGACGGCATCCCGGAGCCGACCAGGGCGGCAAGCGGCGCCGAGGGACCGGGAATCGGCACGACCTTGTGCCCCGCCGAAATCGCCATCTGCCCCAGCCGGTAACCCGGATCGGACACAAGCGGTGTGCCTGCATCCGAGACGAGCGCCACGGAGCGGCCCTCGTCCAGCGCGGCAAGCAATCTGGGGCCGGCCTCGCCGGCATTATGCTCATGATATGCGAGGGGCCGGTTGACGATGCCGTAGCGATCGAGCAGGACACGCGTCACCCGCGTGTCCTCGCACGCCAGGATCTCTACTCCGGCCAGCGTCTCCAGCGCCCGAAGGGTGATGTCCCCAAGGTTCCCGATCGGCGTCGCGACGAGGTAGAGTGCCGGCTCGAGCGGACGCGCCGGAACGGCCGCATTGCCGACCCTGTAGCCGCGCTGGATGGTCTTCTGCTCGTCGCTCACGAAACTATCCGGATGAATTGACTGCTCACGCTTCCTTATGGGCAAGGCGAGCGATGCGGGCAAGCGGAGGGTGGCAAAAGTTTTCCCTGTGAATCGTGACGACAACTCTTCATTCCCGCCAACGGATACCCTTCCGGCTCTTGCTTTCTGTGGGGATGTTCTGCCATATTGCGCCTCCACATCTTCCGGCCCTCCGGCCGGCAACTATGCGGACGCCACCTTTCATGGCGTCCTGGTCGAAAGCGGTAGCGTCCATGCGTATTACTCTTGAGCGGTCCAATCTCCTGAAGTCGCTGAGCCACGTCCACAGAGTCGTGGAGCGGCGCAACACCATTCCGATCCTCTCGAACGTCCTGTTGCGGGCTGCGGGTGCGAGCCTCGAACTCAAGGCGACTGACCTGGACCTGGAGATCACCGAGGCGGTCGCCGCAATGGTCGAGCAATCGGGCGCGACCACGGTCCCCGCGCATCTTCTCTACGAAATCGTCCGCAAGCTCCCGGACGGCTCGGAGGTCCTGCTGGCGACCACCCCGGAGGGTGGTTCCATGACGGTGCAGTCCGGCCGGTCGAAGTTCACGCTGCAATGCCTGCCGGAAGCCGCCTTCCCGGATCTCACCGCCGGCAGCTTCACGCATACGTTCAGACTTAAGGCGACCGATCTCAAGATGCTGGTCGACCGCACGCAGTTCGCCATCTCGACGGAAGAGACCCGCTACTATCTCAACGGCATCTTCTTCCACACGATCGAGGCGGGCGGCGACCTGAAGCTGCGTGCCGTCGCAACAGACGGGCACCGCCTGGCCCGCGCAGATGTCGAGGCGCCTTCGGGCTCGGAAGGAATGCCGGGCATCATCATTCCCCGCAAGACGGTGGGCGAGTTGCAGAAGCTGGTCGACGATCCGGAAGCCGTGGTCACGATCGAGGTTTCCGACGCCAAGATCCGCCTGACGATCGGCTCCATCATCATGACGTCGAAGCTGATCGACGGCACGTTTCCCGACTACCAGCGCGTCATTCCGACGAGCAACGACAAGGAAATGCGCGTCGACTGCCAGAGCTTCACCCGCGCCGTCGACCGCGTCTCGACGATCTCCTCCGAACGCGGTCGCGCCGTCAAGCTGTCGCTCTCGGAAGGACAGTTGACGCTGACGGTCAACAATCCCGATTCCGGCAGCGCCACGGAAGAGGTTGCCGTCGGTTACGACAACGATCCGCTGGAGATCGGCTTCAATGCGAAGTACCTCCTCGACATCACGGCGCAGCTTTCCGGAGAGGATGCGATCTTCATGCTCGCAGATGCCGGATCTCCCACGTTGGTCCGCGATACCGCGGGCGACGACGCGCTCTACGTTCTGATGCCGATGCGCGTCTGACATATCAAGCGGCCGGGAAACCAGCCGCTTTTTTTCTGCTGTTTTCTCAATGCGACATTCTGCCATGTTTTTGCGTCATTGACGCCACATAAGCGAGCAAACCACGGAGGAGAGAAGAATGGAATTGCGCCTGAAGGAGCG
>JAEWKX010000048.1 GCA_023393575.1 Pseudomonadota bacterium | reverse complement strand
CCATTTTATCGCCACATTGCCGACAAACCCCCGCGACGGGTGCATTGCTTGCTATGCAGTCTCCAGCTGACTGATTCGCAAGTATGTTTGGAATTATCTTCCCTATAAGTTCCCCTGAATGGCAGCGCCACAAGCACTTACAAAATATTAAAGATAGCACGGCGCAAAAATACCCCATATTTACGCCACTTTTCGAAATCACTTTCCTCCCCACCAAGGCTGGCCCGGAATGATCCCGGGTTACTTCCAGGGGGATACCATGCGCATTGTTCTTCGTGTCGCGCTTGCCTCTCTTCTTGCTTTCAGCTCGAGCGGAGTCGCTGAAGCCGAAAGCAACCAGAAACGTCGCGGCAACATCTTCAAGCACGATTATTCCGCCGCCTATACGGTGCAGCGCGTCAGCGTGAGAACCGGCTGCTTCCCGACCAAGCTCAAGGCGATCCTGGCCCATATCGCGGTCCAGACGGGCCGCAAGCCGATGGTGACCTCCGGTCACCGTCCACGCTCCGGGCGCTCGCAGCACAGCCACTGCTACGCGGCCGACATCCGCGTTCCCGGCGTGTCGGAGAAAAGGATACTCGCCGCCGCGGCATCCGCTCCCGGCATCGGCGGAATCGGCCGCTACTGCAACGGCATCGTCCATGTGGATATCGGACCGAAGCGCCGCTGGGCCCATTGCGGCCGCAAGAAGCGCAGCTAGCCTGATCGAGGCCCGCGCTTGAGGTTGCGCCGGATCATTCCGATGTCGGCGCCGCCGATCAGGAAGGCGACGGGGAAATAGACGAGGACCGCAAGCAGCAAGAGGCAGCCGAGCGCCGCCACCTGCTGCAGGAGGGGCACCTGCGGCGCAAGCCAGGCCGCTGCGAAGGGCAGCGCGTACACCAGCGCCACAGCCATGATTCCGGCGGCAGCAAGAAGAAGCACGGTCCGGCGGAAGAACGCCCATTCCCATGTCAGGTCGCCGCGCCACAGCAATGTCGAGAAGAGCAGCACCACGTTGATCCAGCCGGCCGCCGCCTCGGCCGTTGCGATGCCTCGCTCGGCCAGAAGCGGAAAGAGCGTCACCGCCAGGGCGGTATTGACCACGACGGATATGATCGTGAACCGCATCGGCGTGCGGGTGTCCTCGCGCGCGTAGAAGCCGGGCTGCAGCGCCTTGATCATCACGAAGCCCGGCAGGCCGATCCCGTAGATCGCCAGGATGGAGGCGACCACCGACGTGTTCTCGGCGGAGAAGGCGCCGCGCTCGTAAAGTACCCGGATGATCGGATCGGACAGCACCCACAAACCGGCTGCGGCCGGCAAGGTCAGGAACAGCACGAATTCCAGCGAACGGTTCTGAAGATTTGCAGCCTCCTTCATATGGCCGCCCTTCAAAGCCCGCGACAGCTCGGGTAGAAGCACGACGCCGACGGCGACACCGACCACGCCGAGGGGCAGCTGGTAGATACGGTCCGCATATTGAAGGGCCGCGATCGCGCCCTCCTTGCCGGAGGCGATCGCTTGCCCGATGATCTGGTTGCTCTGCGGGATCCCGCCCGTGATGGCAGCAGGCAGCGCCAACACGAGAAGGCGCCTGACGTTCGGCGTCATCCTGGGACGACGAAAGCGGATGCTGATCCCCGCATGCCGCACACCGAAGTAGACGATGGCCAGTTGGAGCACACCCGCGACGAGGACGCTCCAGGACAGGTACCATGCCGTCGTCAGCGGACCAGCGCCGATCCACCAGGCGTAGGCAAGAGCGGCGATCATCACCACGTTGAGGAATACCGGCGCAACCGCAGCTGCAAAAAAGTGATGGAGCGAATTCAGCATACCGCTCATCATCGCAGTCAGCGACATGCACATGAGATAGGGGAACATCACCGTGGCAAGCCGTACGGTCAGCGCCGATTTCTCTGCATCGCCTGCGAAACCGGGAGCAATGATCCAGTCGACCAGCCATGGCATCGCCAGTTCCATGGCGATCGTGATGAGCATCAGCACCGAGAAGAGAACGCCGAACACCTCCTCGGAGAAGCGCTTGGCGCCTTCCACGCCCTGCGTCTCGATCTCCTTGGAGAACAGCGGGACGAAGGCCGCGTTGAATGCCCCCTCGGCAAAAAGGCGGCGGAACAGGTTGGGAAAGCGGAAGGCCGCGTAAAAGACGTCGGCCATAGGGCCCGTTCCCAGTGCCGCCGCCATCATGGTTTCGCGGGCGAAACCGAAGATACGGCTGCCGAGCGTCGCGCCCCCGACGGTCGCGAATTTCCTGACAAGGCTCATGCGTCGGCCTTCGGGCGCCGCGGCGAAGTCTGCAGCCGGCGGCCGGGGATGGGAGCGGGCGCGATGATGCCGGGCGGCATGCCGCTTCGCAGTTCGTCCTCCTGTTCGGCCATGACGGCCTTCAGCCGTGCGGAGATGTTGCCCTGCCGGTTCTCGTTGGTGATCTTGGCGCCCAACAGGTCGGTGACGTAGAAGGTATCGATCACCTTTTCACCGAATGTGGTGATGCGGGCCGAATGGATATCGAGGGAGAGGTCGGCGAGCACCGCCGTGATCTCCGCCAGCAGACCGGGCCGGTCGAGGCATTCCACCTCCACGACCGTGAACTTGTTCGACAGTCCGTTGGAGATGATCACCGACGGCGGAATACTGAACATCTTGTTGCGCCTCTTGCCCCTCGCGCGGGTGGCGATGACCTCCGGCAGGCGCTTCCTGCCTGAAAGTACGTCCTCGATCATCCGGCCGATGGTCGCCGCGCGCCTCAGTTCGTCCTCGTCGACCGGGAATTCCCGGTTGATAAGGATGGTATCCAGCGCGCGACCGTCGGACGTCGTGAATACCTGGGCATCGGCAATATTCGCGCCCGCTGCCGCACAGGCTCCCGCGATGATCGAGAGCAATCGCGGATGGTCGGGCGCCAGCACGGTGATCTCGGTTATGGCATGGAAGGAGTGGGTCCGTACGGTCGTGGCGAGCGCCTGCCCCTGCCGGTCCGCCTCGCGGATGAAATGTGCATGCCGGACCTGGTCCTCCAGCGGTACCGACAGAAGGTAGGGCTGGTAATGCAGCCTCGAATAGGCCCGCCGGTCCTTCTGGCTCCAGTCGGACAATGCCTCGAAGAGCTCATCCTCCGACTGCGTGGCCCGTTCCTTGCGCGAGAGTTCGGAAAAGCCCCCGGATAGAAGAAGTTCCGTCTCGTAATAGAGCGTACGGAGCAACTGTCCCTTCCAGCCGTTCCAGACGCCGGGACCGACCGCGCGGATGTCACAGATCGTCAGGATCAGCAGGAGCTTTAACCGGTCCATCGACTGCACCTTCTCGGCGAAGTCGGTGATCGTCTTGCGGTCATGCAGGTCGCGCGTCTGTGCCGTCATGGACATCAGCAGATGTTCCTCGATCAACCAGACCACCAGTTCCGTCTGCTTCGGATTCAGGCCGAACCGCGGACAAAGCTTGCGGGCGATGCGCGCGCCGGCAATCGAATGGTCCTCCTGGCGCCCCTTGGCGATGTCATGAAGAAGCACCGCGACATAGAGCGCTTCGCGCTCCTCGATATTGCTGATCAGCTTGTTGGCCAGCGGATGGATATCACTCGCCCGTCCCTTGTCGATTTCGGACAGAGCCTCCACCGAACGGATAAGATGTTCGTCGACCGTGTAGTGATGATACATATTGAACTGCATCATCGAGACGATGCGGCCGAAATCCGGAACGAACCGTCCGAGAACGCCGGCCTCGTTCATGCGCCGCAGCATCAGAGCCGGATCGCGCCGCGAGGTCAGCATCGACAGGAAGAGCCGGTTCGCCTCCTCGTTCCGGCGCACCTGGTCGCCGACCAGCGAAAGCGAACGGGTCACTCGCTTCAGGGCATCGGGATGGAACTCCAAGCCATTGATGTCGGCGACATGGAAGAGACGGATGATGTTGACGGGGTCACGCTTGAAGACGTCCGGATTTGCAACGGTGATGCGACCCCGATCCTGTACGAAATCCACGGTGCCCGGTATCTTGTGCACGCGCTTCGTGAAGCGCGAGATGACCCGCTTCAGCCCGGGGGCCTCCTTCGCCTGCTCGTCTTCGAGCGCGGCGCAGAAGATGCGGGTGAGGTCCCCGACATCCTTTGCCACGAGGAAGTAGTGCTTCATGAAGCGCTCGACGGCCGACAATCCGGGACGACTATGATATCCGAGGCTCTCGGCTATCTCGCGCTGTATGTCGAAGGACAGTCGCTCTTCGGCCTTGCCCGTCAGAAAATGCATGCGGCAACGCACCGCCCACAGGAAGTCGTCGGATTTCTGAAAGCTCTTCCATTCGTGACGCGAGAACACGCCCTTGGCGACAAGCTCCTGCGCGTTGCGGACGCGGTAATAGTATTTCGCGATCCAGAAGAGGGTATGGAGATCCCGCAGGCCGCCCTTACCCTCCTTGACGTTAGGCTCGACGAGATAGCGGGTGTCGCCTGCCTTCTGATGACGCAGGTCACGCTCGGCAAGCTTGGCGGCAACGAATTCAGCGCCTGTGCCGGCAACGATCTCCGCATCGAAGCGCTTCTCCAGGTTTGCCACGAGAGCCTGATCACCGCAGACATACCTGCTTTCCAGGACAGCGGTCCGGATCGTCATGTCCGTTTTCGCGAGCTGAATGCACTCCTCGATCGTGCGCGTGGCGTGACCGATCTTGAAGCCCATGTCCCACAGAACATAGAGCAGGAATTCGATCGCCTTGCGCATCGCCTCGCTGTTCTTCGCCGGCAACAGGAAAAGGAGGTCGATGTCCGAGCCGGGGGCCAGCGTATCCCGGCCATAGCCTCCCACAGCCGCCACGGCGACGCGCTTGGCTTCCGGATGCAGCGTCTCCGAGACCGTGTCGTGCAGGACGCAGATCACCTGATCCTGCAACCACGAGAGACGCCGCGCACAGGCGAGGCCCCCGCCGTCCTCGTCGAGGAGCGCCCGGATCCTCTTGCGCCCTTCGCTGCTCGCCTGCTTGAGGATACCGAGGAGCGCCGTCCGCAATTCCAACAGGTTTCGAGCCGGATCGGCGGCGACGGCACGGCATTCTTCGCCCAGCCGAGCGACATCCAGGATATCGGAGAATTCGATCACGTCGTCGGCCATATCGTCCTGCTGATGCCTGCCTGCCTGAAGCCTATATCCGCTCCCGCTCATGCGGGACAATGCTTATCATATTCGGCACGTTCACACTTCGTATGGATGGCGGATGAAGGGTTCCGCCTCAGGTCTCCGAGAGTTGCTTCTTCAATGCATAAAGCGCCTCCAGCGCGTCTCTCGGCGTCATGTCGTCGGGATTGATCGCCTTCAATGATTCCTCGAGTCTCGAAGGCGCCGATTTCCGCTGCTCCTCGCGCCGGACCGCGACCTGGAAGAGCGGCAGATCGTCGATCAGCTGGCTCGCCGGGCTCTTCCGGTCGGAATCCTCCAGCATCGTCAGGACATCGCGGGCGCGGGCAACGACGGACGCGGGGAGCCCCGCAAGCCGGGCCACCTGAATGCCGTAGGACCTGTCGGCTGCGCCGGGACCCACTTCATGCAGAAAGATCACTTCACCGTCCCATTCCTTGACCCGCATGGTGGCGTTGGAGAGCCGGGGCAGCTTTTCGGAGAGAACGGTCAGTTCGTGGAAGTGGGTCGCGAAGAGCCCTCGGCATTTGTTGGCCTCATGCAGGTGCTCGACGGCGGCCCAGGCAATCGACAGGCCGTCGAAAGTGGCCGTCCCCCTGCCGATCTCGTCCAGGATCACCAGCGACCGGTCGGTCGCCTGGTTGAGGATGGCGGCCGTCTCCACCATTTCCACCATGAAGGTGGTGCGTCCGCGGGCAAGGTCGTCCGAGGCTCCGACGCGGGAGAACAGCCGATCGACCACCCCGATGTGCGCGGAGGCGGCGGGAACGAACGAACCCATCTGCGCGAGGATGGCGATCAGCGCATTCTGCCGCAGGAAGGTTGATTTGCCGCCCATGTTGGGGCCGGTCAGCAGCCACAGCGCGCCAAATTCACCACCCTCGGCAGGCGAAAGATCACAGTTGTTGGCAATGAACGGACCTTCCGACTGGCGCCGCAAAGCCTGCTCCACGACCGGATGGCGCCCGCCCTCGATCCCGAACATGCGCGAGCCGTCGACAACCGGACGATGATAGCCCCATTCCTCGGCAAGACATGCGAGGCCGGCCGCGACGTCGATCGACGCAATGGCACGGGCACCCTTCTTGATCGCTTCGGCATGGGCGATCACCGCTTCTGTCATCCGGGCGAAGGCCGCAAGCTCAAGGGACAAGGCGCGATCGGCCGCATTGGCGATCCTGCTTTCCAGGTCAGCAAGCTCGGTGGTGGTGAACCGCATGGCATTCGCCATGGTCTGGCGGTGGATGAAGCGAGCCTTGCTTTCCGGTGTATCGGTCATCGGGCCGGCATTGCCGACCGTGACCTCGATGAAGTAGCCGAGCACGTTGTTGTGCTTGATCTTCAGCGACCTGACGCCGGTTTCCTCGGCATATTGCAACTGCAGGCCTGCAATCACCCGCCGGGACTGATCGCGAAGCGCCCTGACCTCGTCGAGTTCGGCATCGGCGCCGTCGCGCAGAAAGCCGCCATCGCGCTTCAGGAGCGGCAGTTCGTCGGCGAGCAACCCGCCCAGCATCGCCTCCAGATCCGCCGGCAGCGCCGTCAGGTCCGCCAAGGCCTCACCCAGTTCCTCGGGCAGCATGGCCTTGTCGAGGAAGGCGGCAACCGCCCGGGAAGCGTCGAGGCCGCGCAGGATGGAGCCCAGGTCGCGCGGGCCTCCCCGATCGAGCGCCAGCCGGGAGAGCGCCCGCGGCATGTCCGGCACGTGCTTCAGGGCCGCGCGCAGATCCGAGCAGAGCGAAGGCTCATCCAGGAGAAAGGAGATGGAATCCAGCCTGCGATTGATCCGCGCCGGATCGGTCAGCGGCGACATCAGCCGCTCCGCGAGCAGGCGCGCGCCCGCGCCCGTAACCGTGCGGTCGATCGCCTTCAGAAGCGTCCCTTCCCGGTCGCCGGACAGTGTCCGCGTCAATTCGAGATTGCCGCGGGTGGCCGGGTCGATAAAGAGAGTGGACGCAGCGCTCTCCCGCTCCGGAATGCCGAGCGGCGGACGCTCGGAAATCTGCGTCTTCTCGACATAGGCGATCGCCGCTGCAGCTGCCGCCAGCTCCGCCCGCGAGAAGCTGCCGAAGCCGTCAAGAGTGCCCACGCCGAAGTAGCGGGTGATGCGCCCCTCGGCGCTGGCGCTATCGAACAGGACACCCGGCTGCGGCACCGCCACCTTGCCCAGCACGTCGAAAACCGGCTTCAGTTCCGGATCATGGAACATCGCGTCCGGTACGATCAACTCGCTCGGCTCGACCCGCAGCACGTCAGCCAGGAGCCGCCCCTGGTCCGTCTCGGCCAGGCGGAAGACGCCGGTCGAGATGTCGATCCACGCGAGCGCCAACTGCGGCTCGGTCGACCCGCGAATGCGGGCAACGGCCATCAGGTAATTCGACTCGGACGGGGAAAGCAGTTTTTCCTCGGTCAGCGTTCCGGGCGTCACCAGACGCACGACGTCGCGCTTCACCACCGACTTGGAGCCCCGCTTCTTGGCTTCGGCGGGGTCCTCGACCTGTTCGCAGACCGCAACGCGGAATCCCAGCGAAATCAGTTTCTGCAAATAGTCGTCCGCCGCATGGATCGGCACGCCGCACATGGGGATGTCCTGGCCCATGTGCTGCCCGCGCCGCGTCAAGGTGATGCCGAGAGCCCGGGACGCTTCCACCGCATCCTCGAAGAACAGCTCGTAGAAATCGCCCATCCGGTAGAACAGCAAGAGTCCGGGATTGGCCGCCTTGATCTCAAGGTACTGTTCCATCATCGGCGTCACGCGCGCGGGCGCTTCCGGCGCGGATGCGGGCTCAGGCGGCGCGGGGGCGGGAATGGATTTCTGGATGGTCATGGGCAGCGGAAATTACAGAATTTCGGCGTCCGGTCCTACCGCTTTACTCCGGCGTGCGGCGTTTTCCACCTGATCCACGGCCATTCCGCATGGCGGACATCACGCCAGCGCGCCCGGTTAAGGCAATGCGGTCGATTGACCTGCCGCGGGGCCGCTCCTACAACTCGCCCCAACCCATCCACTGGCGCGAGAGAACGCGGCATTTCAGGGAGAGAAT
>JAEWKX010000023.1 GCA_023393575.1 Pseudomonadota bacterium | reverse complement strand
GACTTTCCAGGCCTGCTTGACGAACCAGAAACTTCTCGATGATGTGAACGCGACGATGAAGCGCGGTGCCGACGAATTCGGCGTCAACTCGACGCCTACATTCCTCATCAACGGCAAGCGCTATGCGGGGGCCATGTCTGTTGAAAGCATGTCGGCTCTTATCGACAGCCTGCTCTGACACCGTTCATGACATGATCGGCGGCCACATCCTCGTGGCCGCCGCCATTCGGTGTGCGGCATGAAGTTCAACAAGCTGCGCGTCCTGGGCTTCAAATCCTTCGTGGAGCCGACCGAATTCATCATCGAGCGGGGGCTGACCGGGGTTGTCGGCCCCAATGGCTGCGGCAAGTCCAATCTTGTCGAGGCGTTGCGCTGGGTGATGGGGGAGAATTCCTACAAGAACATGCGCGCGTCCGGCATGGACGATGTCATCTTCTCCGGTTCCGGGAACCGGCCCGCCCGCAATACGGCGGAAGTGATGCGCTTCCTGGACAATTCCGACCGGACGGCGCCCGCCGCCTTCAACGATTCCGACGAGATCCAGGCCTCGCGCCGCATCGAACGGGAGAACGGCTCGGTCTACCGGATCAACGGCAAGGAAGCCCGCGCCAAGGACGTCCAGCTCCTGTTCGCCGATGCCTCCACCGGGGCGCGCTCACCCTCGATGGTCGGGCAGGGCCGGATCGGCGAACTCATCAATGCCAAGCCGCACGCGCGCCGCCAGCTACTGGAAGAGGCGGCCCGCATCTCCGGCCTGCATTCCCGGCGCCAGGAGGCGGAACTGCGGTTGCGTGCGGCCGAAGGCAATCTGGAGCGACTGGAGGACGTGACGGCGCAGCTCGAAAGCCAGATCGAGAGCCTGAAGCGCCAGGCGCGGCAGGCCAACCGCTTCAGGATGCTGTCGGCGGACATCCGTGCCCGCGAAGCCATGTTGCTGCATATCCGCTGGGCGCAGGCGAAGGAGGCGGAAGCAGAGGCCACCACGGCGCTCAATCAGGCCACGATGGTGGTTGCCGAAAAGGCACAAGGCCAGATGGAGGCCGCGAAGGCCCAGGCGATCGCCGGCCTGAAACTGCCGGAACTGCGGGAGGAGGAGGTGAAAGCCGGCGCCGCCCTCCAGCGCATCCAGATCGCACGCACCCAGCTGGACGACGAGGCGGGCCGGCTGATGAAGCGCCGCGACGAACTCACCCGCCGGCTCGTACAGCTTGCCGAAGACATCCGGCGCGAAGAGCGGCTGGTCCTGGACAACGCCTCCTTCCTCGCCAAGCTCGAGGAGGAGGAGCGGGAGATCGCCGACCTGCTGGCCGATTCCGGCGCGGAGGCGGACGAACTGAAGGAAGACTTCGAGGCGGCAGCGGCCGCCCTGGCCGAGAGCGAGAAGCTGTTCGCCGCCGTCACGGCCGAGAGGGCGGAGGCGGCAGCGTCCCGCAGCCAGCTCGAGCGGCTCATCCGGGAGATGGGCGAGCGTCGCCAGCGGCTTGACCGCCAGTTGCTCGATGCCGAGGCGGAACTGCAGTCGATCACGGACAAGCTGGCTGGGCTCGATGACCCGGTTGAGCGGCGCGAGGCTGTCGAGGCTGCTGAATTCGCCGTGGAGGAGGCAGCGGCGGCTGCGGAAGAAGCAGAGGTCGCCCTTGGCTCCGCTCGCGCGGCGGAAGCCCTGGCCCGAAAGCCTGTGGAGGCGGCCCGTGCGCGACTGAATGCGCTCGAGACCGAGACACGCACCATTTCGAGGATGCTGACGGCCTCCGAAGCCTCCGGTGATTTTTCCCCCGTGGCCGAGGCCATCCGGGTCGATCGCGGTTATGAGGCAGCCCTCGGTGCAGCCCTTGGCGACGATCTGGAAAGTTCCACGGATTCCGGCGCCCCCGCCTACTGGACCGTGAATGGCGACGCCGCGGACGATCCTGCCTTGCCGGCGGGATGCGAACCGCTGCTTTCGCGCGCCGCCGCGCCGCCGGAACTGATCCGGCGCCTCGCCCAGATCGGCATCGTCGCGCAGGAGGATGCTTCCAGGCTGATGCCGCAGTTGAAGCCCGGCCAGCGGCTCGTGACCCGGGAAGGAGCTGTTTATCGCTGGGACGGCCATATCGCCGGATCGGAAGCGCCCGGTGCGGCGGCTCTGCGACTCTCGCAGAAGAACCGCCTTTCCGAATTGGAGGGCGAACTGGAGGAGGCGCGGATCGTCGTGGCCGATGCGGAACAGGCCCTTGCGGATGCCGCGGCCGGCATCGCCGAGCGCGAAGCGCGGCTTGCGGATCTGCGCGAGCGCAATCGCATGGCAGCGCGGCGTCTTTCCGATGCGCGTGATGCGCTGGCTGCCGCCGAGCGGGCCTCCGGCGATCTGCTGCGCCGGCGCGACGTGGTCATGGAAGCGTTGAGCCAGGTCAGGTCGCAGATCGACGAGGCCCTGCTTCAGCAGGAGAATGCGCGGGTCGAACTGGAGGATGCCCCCGATCTTTCATCGCTCGACGAGCGTCTGCGCAACCAGCAGGCGGCGGTGGCGATGGATCGTGGCCTCCTTGCTGAGGCTCGATCCCGCTACGAGGGTTTGAACCGCGAGGCCGAGGCACGGCGGCGCAGGCTTGCGGCGATTGCGCAGGAGCGTTCAGCCTGGCAGGCGCGCGCGGTGAGCGCCGAGGATCACCTGGCGACGCTGCGGGAGCGTGAGAGCGAGGCGCGTGAGGAACTCGCGGACCTGGAAGCTGCCCCGGAAGAGTTCGAAGACCGGCGCCGTGCGCTTCTTTCCGAACTGCAGAAGGCGGAGGAGGAGCGCCGCACCGCTGCCGATCGTCTCGTTGAAGCCGAAGGCCGGCAACGGGACGCCGATCGCCTGGCCGCCACGGCATTGTCCGAGCTTGCCGAAGCGCGCGAAAAGCGCGGTCGTTCCGAGGAACGGCTCGTCTCCGCCGCCGAGCGCCGTCACGACGGCGAGGTCGCCATCCAGCAGGCGTTGGGAGTGGCGCCGCACGAGGTGCTGCGGCTGGCCGGTCTTGCTCCGGGTGCCGATCTTCCGGATATCCGCGACATCGAGCGGGAGGTCGACCGGCTGAAGATGGAGCGCGAGCGTCTCGGCGCCGTGAACCTGCGGGCGGAGGAAGAGCAGAAGGAGCTTTCCGAAAAGCTCGACGCGCTGATCCGCGAACGGGACGACGTCGTCGACGCCATCCGCAAGCTGCGTGGCGCCATCCAGAGCCTCAACCGCGAGGGACGCGAGCGGCTGATCGCGGCGTTCGACGTGGTGAATACGGAATTCCAGCGGCTCTTCACGCACCTGTTCGGCGGCGGTACCGCGGAGCTGCAACTGGTGGAGTCGGACGATCCCCTCGAGGCGGGACTGGAAATTCTCGCCCGGCCGCCCGGCAAGAAGCCGCAGACCATGACGCTCCTGTCGGGCGGCGAGCAGGCGCTGACGGCCATGGCGCTGATCTTCGCGGTCTTCCTGACCAACCCGGCGCCCATCTGCGTGCTGGACGAAGTGGACGCCCCGCTCGACGACCACAACGTCGAACGCTATTGCAACCTGATGGACGAGATGGCGGCGTCCACCGAGACCCGCTTCGTCATCATCACCCATAATCCCATTACCATGGCGCGCATGAACCGGCTCTTCGGCGTCACCATGGCGGAGCAGGGTGTGTCTCAGCTGGTTTCGGTCGATCTTCAGACGGCGGAACTGCTGCGGGAAGCCGTCTGACGGCACGGTTTGCGTCTTTTGTTGCGTTGCAACATATTCCTGCCGCCATACGTTCCCAAATTCTTACAAAAGCTGTAAGCCTCCTTGAAAACAGGCTGCGTGGGTGGAGAGCAGGCAATGGAGAAGTGGGTCTACCGCTTCGGTGGTGGAAAAGCGGAAGGCAGCGCTGCCGAGGTCGACCGGCTCGGCGGCAAGGGTGCGAACCTGGCGGAGATGGCAAGCCTTGGGCTGCCCGTGCCCCCCGGCCTGACTATCGTGACGGACGCCTGTGCCTGGTACTTCGAGAACGGCCGCACATTGCCGGACGAGCTGAAGGCCCAGGTTCTGGACGGTATCTCCGCCATGGAAGCCGAGACGGGCCGGACCTTCGGCGGTTCCGCGAAGCCGCTGCTTCTCTCGATCCGCTCCGGTGCGCGGGCCTCCATGCCCGGCATGATGGACACCGTCCTCAATCTCGGCCTGAACGACGAGACCGTCCAGGCGCTCGGTCACGATGCCGGCGACGCGCGCTTCGCCTGGGACAGCTACCGGCGCTTCATCCAGATGTATGCCGACGTCGTCATGGGACTGGATCACGAGGTGTTCGAGGAGATCCTCGAGGACGAGAAGGGGCGGCTCGGCCACGACTACGACACGGACCTGTCGGCGGTCGAGTGGCAGCATGTCGTGGGGCTCTACAAGCAGGTGGTGGAGGAAGAACTGGGGGAAACGTTTCCGCAGGACCCCCACCTGCAGCTCTGGAAGGCGATCGCCGCCGTCTTTTCCAGCTGGATGAACCCGCGCGCAGCCACCTATCGCGCCCTGCACCGCATTCCCGAGCACTGGGGAACGGCCGTCAATGTCCAGGCCATGGTCTTCGGCAATCTCGGCTCGTCTTCGGCGACGGGCGTCGCCTTCACGCGCAATCCCTCGACCGGCGAGCGGTCGCTCTACGGGGAGTTCCTGGTCAATGCCCAGGGGGAGGACGTCGTGGCCGGCATCCGCACGCCCCAGGCGCTGACGGAGGAGGGAAGGCTTGTCTCCGGTTCCGACAAGCCCTCGATGGAAAAGCTGATGCCGGAGACGTTCCGGGAATTCAGGGCCATTTGCGATCGTCTCGAAGCCCATTACCGTGACTTGCAGGACGTCGAGTTCACCGTCGAACGGGGCAAACTGTGGATGCTCCAGACGCGCTCCGGCAAGCGTACCACGCGGGCTGCCCTGAGGATCGCCGTCGACATGGTCGAGGAGGACCTGATCGGCGAGGAGGAGGCGGTGACGCGCATCGAGCCGCCATCGCTCGACCAGTTGCTGCATCCGACCATCGATCCCAGGGTCGAGCGTGCGGTACTCGGATCGGGACTGCCCGCCTCGCCCGGTGCTGCCGCCGGAGAGATCGTCTTCACTGCCGAGGAAGCAGTCGAGGCGGAAGCGGAAGGACGCAAGGTCATCCTGGTCCGGGTCGAGACGAGCCCGGAGGACATCCATGGCATGCATGCCGCGGAAGCGATCCTGACGACGCGCGGAGGCATGACCAGCCACGCGGCGGTCGTGGCACGGGGGATGGGCATTCCCTGCATCGTCGGCGCGGGCACCATGCGCGTCGACCTGCGCAACGAGCAGCTTCTGTGTCCCGGCGGCATTCTGCTGAAGCGGGGCGACACGATCACGCTGGACGGGTCGTCCGGCCAGGTCCTGAAGGGCAATGTGCCGATGATCCAGCCGGAGCTCTCCGGTGATTTCGGTCGGCTGATGGCCTGGGCGGACAAGGCGCGGCGGATGACGGTCCGCACCAATGCCGACACGCCGCAGGATGCGCGCTCCGCCCGTTCCTTCGGCGCCGAAGGGATCGGTCTCTGCCGCACCGAGCACATGTTCTTCGAGGGCGACCGCATTCAGGTGATGCGCGATATGATCCTGGCGGAGGACGAGGCGGGCCGGCGGGCAGCGCTTGCCAAGCTCCTGCCGATGCAGCGCTCCGACTTTATCGAGCTCTTCACCATCATGCACGGCCTGCCGGTGACGATCCGCCTGCTCGATCCGCCGCTGCACGAGTTCCTGCCCAAGTCGGAGGAGGAGATCGCCGACGTGGCGAAGGCGATGGAGATGGAGCCGGCCTTTCTGCGTCGCCGCGTGGACGCGCTGCACGAGTTCAATCCGATGCTCGGCCATCGTGGCTGCCGGCTGGCGATCTCCTATCCGGAGATCGCCGAGATGCAGGCGCGGGCGATCTTCGAGGCTGCCGTCGAGGCGGCGCGCTCGACGGGAGAGGCGGTCGAACTGGAGATAATGGTGCCGCTGGTCGGTCTTCGGTCGGAACTCGACTACGTCAAGGGCTGCATCGATAGGGTCGCCGAAGATGTGGTCCGCGAATCCGGCATGAAGATCGGCTACCTGGCCGGCCCCATGATCGAACTGCCGCGCGCCGCCCTGCGTGCGCATGTCATCGCCGAGACCGCGGAGTTCTTCTCCTTCGGCACCAACGACCTGACGCAGACGACCTTCGGCATGTCGCGCGACGACGCTGCGGCCTTCATCCCCACCTACCAGCGCAAGGGCATCATCGAGCAGGACCCGTTCATTTCGCTGGATTTCGACGGCGTGGGAGAACTGATCCAGCTTGCCGCCGAGCGCGGACGCCGGACCCGTGCGGACCTGAAGCTCGGCATCTGCGGCGAACATGGCGGGGATCCGGCCTCCATCGCCTTCTGCGAGAATGCCGGGCTGGACTATGTGTCCTGTTCCCCGTTCCGCGTGCCGATCGCGCGGCTGGCGGCGGCCCAGGCGGCGATCATGCGGCGGCGGGCGTCCGCCTGAGCCGGGCGCCTGCGACGCCTCAGTGGCTGGCGAAGACTTCGGTGCGGCCGTCCTTGTGGATGAGCAGGACGTCGTAGGGTTCCGAACCCGCGCCTTCCATTCCCGGAGAACCGGAGGGCATTCCCGGTGCGGCAAGCCCGACGGCATCGGGCCGTTCGGCCAGCAGGCGCTGCACGTCGGATGCAGGCACATGCCCTTCGACCACATATCCGTCAACGAGTGCCGTGTGGCAGGAGGCCGTGTCTGAGGTGATGCCGGCCCCTGACTTCACGACATCCATCCGGTCCGGGGAAATATCGGCTGCGGTGACGGTGAAACCGTTGGTCCTCATGTGCGCGATCCAGCCGCCGCAACAGCCGCAGCCTGCATCCTTGAAGACGCTGACGGTGGCCGAGAGGGCCGCGGAGGCGGAAAGCAGGCTGATCGCGGTGGAAAGGACGAGTGTTCTGAGCGTCATCGAAAGGCTCCGGTGCTGTTGCGTGGGCCTCCATGGAAGGCCTCTCCTATTGTGAAGCCTATGGAGCATGCGGTCTTTGCGCTGGCTCAAGCGGCTTTCTGCCCGCTCAATCGTCGTCCTTGATGATGATGCGGCGTTCGACATACATCGGACCCCACATCGTGCTGGCCTGCCTGTCGCGCCAGCTGCGCATATCCGCGCGGCGATCGAGGTCCAGGTCGAGCAGGCATTGCGCCATGGCATCGGTGCCCGGCCTGAAGCCGTAGCCGGTGCAGGTGCGCTCGTCGGCGGCGCGCCGCTCCTCGGGGCTCATGGTCTGGCAGGCTGCGAGCGGTATCAGGACGGCGATCGCGATCAGGTTCGGTATGCGGCGCATGGCAAATTCCCTTCGGCACATCGACAAGATGGCGATTCCTTTATCTGCTCTCCTGTTCTAAACAGGCAAGTGTGCCGCCGCAAACTCGGGTACCGCTATTCCATGACCGTCCGCTATGTCCGGCCCGTTTCCCATTCCGCCTACGCTGCCCGCAGGATCGGCTTCGCGGGTCTTCTGCTG
>JAEWKX010000413.1 GCA_023393575.1 Pseudomonadota bacterium | reverse complement strand
ATCAGGGTCAGCTTCACCTGCTCCTCCTCGGTAAACTCCGTCTCCAGCGCCTGGCGCGCCGGCTCCAGTTCGCGGCCTTCCGAAAGTCGCGTCAGCGCCTCGGTCCAGCCCAGCGCGGCGCGTTCGCGATCCGTATAGCACGGCGCCTCACGCCAGGCCGAGAGCAGATAGATGCGCTGCTCGGTCTCGCCCCTGGCGCGGGCCTCGGAGGTGTGCATGTTGATGCAGTTGGCGCAGCCGTTGATCTGCGAGGAACGGATCTTCACCAGTTCGATGAGGTTCCATTCCAGGCTGGCTGCCACATCCATCGACACACCCATCCACTTCTTCATGAGGACGGGAGATGCTGCGAAGGGATCCAGTTTCGGTGTCATGGTCATATCCTCTGTTGGGTTACGACACAAAGACGAGGCAGGATTTGCCGCTGTGACATGCAGCCCGTTTTTTTTTTGAAAGATGCGACGCGGCAACGGGGAAGGACTGCTTCCGGCAAGCGCGATGTCGAGGATGACGCATCGGGGGCGCCGGGGGCGGCCGCAATTCGTCTTCACGACCCGAGGGGCGATGGTCGATCTCGGCAAGCCCTTCCCGCTGCCTCAAGCTGCCCGTTGTTGCCCTGTCGACATGTCCGCGGAAGAGCCGGCAAAAACGCCGGATGCTTGCTCCAGATCAACCGCCGCCGCCGGCAGGCCCGCTAGGGTTGGACGGGAGAAACTCGGCATCGGAGGAAACCATGGAGATCGTAAGACGGATCGGGGCGCGGCTCGAGCGCCAGTCGCACCTGATGGGCATGATGATGGAGCGGCTGGGCGTCGATCAGGAAATGGCCGGGCAGGAACGGCTGGGGCTGACCATGGCGCAGGCCGCCAGATCCTGCATCTTCTGTCGTTACAGCGCCGACTGCGAGGCCTGGCTCTCCGCCGGCAGCGGCTCCAGCCCGCAGGCAGGTCCCGGTTTCTGCGGCAACCGGGACTTCTTCGCGGCCCACAGCTAGCAGACCCGCCGCCAGCCGCGGGGCGACGGGACATGCAGCCCTCGCCTCAGGCGGCCTTTTCCGGCGTATAGCCGGCATCGCGGATGGCTTGCTCGGCCCTGGCGGCATCGCCTTCCACGGTCACCCGCCCGGACGACAGGTCGACGGTGACGGCGGCACCCGGCAGGGCCTCGCCGAGCGCCGAGCGGACGCTCTTCTCGCAATGGCCGCAGGTCATGTCCGGAACGGTGAAGGTGGTGGTCATTCGGCATTCTCCTTTTGTTGTCGTTCGTTTCTGCGCCTTTCCATCGTGGGAAGGTCAAGCGCCTTTGCCGGGGCGCGCGGGGCCGGTGCCGTGGCGCCGGCCAGATCATCGAGGATCGGGCAGTTCGGCCGGTGGTCGCCGCTGCAGCAATGGGAAAGGTGCTTCAGCGTCTTCACCATGCCCTGCATCTCCGCAATGCGGCGCTCGAGGTCGGAGATATGGACCTGCGCCACCTCCTTGACGGCGGCGCTCTCGCGGTCCTTGTCCTGCCAGAGCCTCAGGAGGGTCTCGGTCTCCTCCAGCGAGAAGCCGAGGTTGCGGGCGCGCTTGATGAAGCGCAGGACGTGCACTTCTTCCTCGCCGTAGACGCGGTAGTTGTTGCCGGTGCGGCCCATGGGCCGGATGAGGCCGATCTGTTCGTAGTAGCGGATCATCTTGGCGGAAACGCCCGAGGCCTCCGAGGCCTGGCCGATGTTCATGGCGTCTCCCCCTGCTTGACCTTGACCGTGCGCAGCCGCAGCGCATTGAGGACGACGAAGACGCTGGAAAAGGCCATGGCGCCGGCGCCGATCATCGGCGACAGCTGGATGCCGAAGGCCGGATAGAGAACGCCGGCAGCGACCGGGATCAGCGCCACGTTATAGCCGAAGGCCCAGAACAGGTTCTCCTTGATGTTGCGGATCGTGGCGCGGCTGACGGCGATCGCATCCGCCACCCCGGCGAGCGAACCGCCCGACAGCACCACGTCGGCGCTTTCGATCGCCACATCGGTGCCGGTGCCGACGGCGATGCCGACATCGGCCTCGGCGAGCGCCGGCGCATCGTTGATGCCGTCGCCGACGAAGGCGAGCTTGCGGGTGGACTTGCGGTTCCGTCGCATCACCCCCTCTGCCTGCCGGCTTCTCCCCCACGAGTGGGGAGAGGACTCGTGGCCAGGCTCCTCGGTCCGACTCACGGCGCCTGCAGCCTCCGCATCGGTCCGCAGGCGCCCGGACGGTGCCGCGCGGTAAGCCCCTCCCCCTTGTGGGGAGGGGTTGGGGAGGGGCATCCTGGAGCCGATTTCATCCCGCAACATCCGGATAGCCTCGACCTTGCCTTCCGGCAAAACCTCGGCCAGCACGTGGTCGATGCCGACCCGGCGGGCAATGGCTTCGGCCGTTCGCCTGCGGTCGCCGCTGACCATCGCAACCTCGAGCCCGAGATCATGCAGGGCACGGATCGCTTCGACGCTCTGCGGCTTCAGTTCGTCGGCCACGGCAATGACCGCCACCAGCCGTCCGTCGATGGCGGCATAGACGGGCGATTTGGCATCCTCCGCCAGCCGGTCGGTCTGCGCGGAGAAATCCGAAACATCGAGGCCGATCTTTTCCATCAGCCGGTCGGAACCGACCGCGACCGTCCGATCGCCGACCTTGGCCTGGATCCCGAAGCCGGCGGTCGCATGGAAATCGGTGGCGGGGAGAAGATCGAGACCCCTCGCCTCGGCGGCACGGACGATCGCATCGGCCGTCGGATGTTCGGAACGCGCCTCCACCGCGGCGACGAGCGCCAGCACCTCGTTCCCGTCGAAGCCTTGCGCGGTGACGAGATCGGTCAGTTCCGGCCGGCCCTTGGTGATCGTTCCGGTCTTGTCGAGGACGACCATCTCCACCGAGCGCAGTTCCTGCAGCGCATCGCCCTTGCGGAAGAGGACGCCGAGTTCGGCAGCGCGGCCGGAGCCGACCATGATCGACATCGGCACGGCAAGCCCCATGGCGCAGGGGCAGGCGATGATGAGAACGGCGACGGCGGCGACAACCGCATGGCCGAGCGAGGGACCGAAGACGAGCCAGGCGAGGAAGGTCAGGATCGCCAGTGCGATGACGGCCGGCACGAACCAGGCGGTCACCCTGTCGCCCATGGTCTGGATCGGCAGCTTCGCCCCTTGAGCCTGCTCCACCATGCGGATGATCTGCGCCAGCATGGTGTCGCGCCCGACCTTATCGGCCCGGAAGCGGAAGGAGCCGGTCTTGTTGATCGTGCCGCCGATGACGGTGGCGCCCTCACCCTTCTCGACCGGCACGGGCTCGCCGGAGATCATCGACTCATCCACATGCGAGGCGCCGTCGATGACGGCACCGTCGACGGGAATGCGCTCGCCGGGACGGATGACGACCACGTCGCCGACCACGACGTCCTCGGTGGCGATGTCGATTGCCTTGCCATGCCGCTCGACGCGGGCCGTCTTCGCCTGCAAGCCGGCAAGCTTTTCGATCGCCCGGCTGGCGCGGCCGCTGGCGCGCGCCTCCAGCAGGCGGCCGAAGAGGATCAGCGTGACGATGACGGTCGCCGCCTCGTAATAGACGTAGCGGGCGTTTTCCGGCAGGAGGCCGGGCAGGAAGGTGGCGACGACGGAATAGCCGTAGGCCGCCAGCACCCCGACGGCGACCAGCGAATTCATCTCCGGATGGCCGCGGAAAAGTGCCGGCAGGCCCGTCTTCAGGAAGCGCAAGCCGGGCCAGAAAATGACGACGGTCGCGAGCGCGAAATAGAGGTAATAAAGGTTCTGGGTCTCGATGACGCCCATCAGCCAGTGGTGCATCGGCTCGTAGACGTGGCCGCCCATTTCCAGCACGAAGAGCGGCAGGGTGAGCACGAGGGCGACGATCAGGTCGCGCTTCAGGTTTGCGTCGCCGTGGGTGTGCATGTGGTCATGGCTCGCATGGGCGCCAGCGGTCGCCTGACCGGCATGCTCATGGTGTGCATGGTCGTGGGCACCGTAGCTAGCATGGGGGCTGGCATGGGGGCCGGCATGGGGGCTGGCTTCAGGCGCCGCATACCCCGCATCCTTCAGCGCCCGCTGCATGGCGCCGGCCGGCACCTCGTAGCCGACCTTCTCGATCGCAGCGGTCAGCGCCTCGGGCGAAAAGCCGTCGCCGGGCGCCACCGTCAGCTTCTTCGTGGCGAAGTTGACGGAGCTCGCCGCCACCCCCGGCACCTTGGCGGCGACGGTTTCGACGCGGCGCACGCACGACGCGCAGGTCATGCCCTCGACGGGGATGCTGATCGGTTCGATGGAAGGCGGTGTTCTGACGGTCTCGTTCATGGCGGAATCCTCTGTTCCGCATGTAGATGGACCTTCCCATCATGGGAAGGTCAAGGGGTATCGATATCCATCGCTCACAATATCCCCGGCTGACGCGCGATCGCCGATATCGAGCCGCGCGGCGGATGCGGAGGGCAGCAAGCCGCGAGACGGCAAATGGGCTTCAACGGCCGGACCGCATCGCCAGGGCCACCCCGGCGAGGATCATGGCGACGCCCGCCATGAACGGGAGACCGATCCTGTCTCCGAAGATGATGGCGGAAGCGGCGATACCGAAGACCGGCTGGAGGTATTGGACGCTGGCCGCGACGGAAGCGGGGACCTCGCGCAGGATCCGAAGCCAGAGGAACAGACCCGCGGCCGTCACCACGAGGCCGAGATAGGCCGCCGAACCGAGGGCCTGTCCGCTCCATTCGAAAGGCGCATGAAAGGCTTCCCAGCCGGCCCAGGGCAGAAGCGCGACGAAGCCGAAGACCGTGCTCCAGGTGGCGACCACCACGGTGCCATGCCTGTTCGTCAGTTCCACGCTCCAGACGTAGTAGAAGGCGACCGCCATTGCCGAGACCAGCATCCAGACCGGGCCGGCGATCGACGTGGCGGCCTTTCCGGCCTCGCCGGCATTCTCCCAGGCGACCACGACAATACCGGCAAAGGCGGCGGCGACGCCGGCCATTTGCAGCCGCGACGCCCCCTGCTTGAGGCGGGCCGCCGCGAAAAACACGATGAACAGCGGGATCGTGGCGGAGAGGATCGTGCCGACCGAGGCAGACGTCCCTGCCACGCCGAAAGTCTGCGTCACCTGGCCGATGCCGATCCCGAGGATGCCGAGGGTGGCGACGGCAGGCAGAGCCCTCCATGGCAACGGCTTCCTGCCGATCAGAAGGATCATCATCAGCGGCAGCGCGAATGCGAACCGGACTGCCGTCAGCGTCAGGGGCGGCATGGTGACGAGGCCGAGCTTCGTCACCGGAATCGACAAGCCCCACATCAGGGCGAGCAGCACCATCGCCCCCAGGCTGGAGAAGGTGACCGGGCGCGGCTTGGGTAAGGACAGGGATATGGCGGGCTCGGCGGCAGTCTGGGTCATCTGGCCACTCATGAACATTGGTTTCGCACACATAAGCCCGCAAATCCGCTTGCCGACAAACCATTTATCATCACAGTATGCGTGAGAAATCCGCACAGATGAGCTGCCTATGAACAACCCTCTTCCGCCGCTGCAGACGCTGCGCGCCTTCGAAGCCGCCGGCCGGCGTCTAAGCATGACCCTTGCGGCCGAGGAACTGCATGTGACCCATGGGGCCGTCAGCCGGCAGATCAAGACGCTCGAGGATCATCTCGGCCTCCAGCTCTTTCGCCGCATGACACGCAGGATCGAACTGACGGAGGAAGGCTCGGCCTTCTTCGCAGCGGTGACGCGCCTGCTCTCCGAACTTGCCCGCGAGGCTGAGACCATCCGCCGCCGGAGCGATCCGATGCGCCTCGTCGTCAGCTCCGGCGTCTCCTTCGCAAGCAAGTGGCTGACCCCGCGTCTCCACCGTCTCATGGCCCGCTATCCCGACTTCGACGTGCATCTCGAAGTCACGGATGCGGACATCGACTTTTCCCGGTCACAGGCCGACCTCGCCATCCGCTACGGAGACGGACAATATGCCGGCGCCGCCTCGGAGCGGATCATGAACGAGACCGTCAGCCCCGTTTGCTCCCCCGGCTACCGGGAGCAGATGGGCGGCATTCTCGAGCCGACAGAAATCGCCGCGTGCCGGCTCATCCACGAGAACGGCATGAAGGCCGACTGGAACCGCTGGTTCGGGATGACGGGTGTCGCGGCCCCGCGGACGCGGGGACCCGGATACAGTCACGGCAGCATGTCGATCGAGGCGGCCATCCGGGGAGAAGGCGTGGCACTCGGGCGGAGCGTGCTGGTCGCGGAGGACATCGCGGCGGGGCGCCTCGTGGCGCTTTTCCCGGACGCCGGCATGGATGTGGAATACGGCTACGACCTCGTCTACCCGCCCGGACACCGGGACGATCCGAAGGTCCGTTCCTTCCGAAACTGGATCAAGGAGGAAGTGCGGTCGAGCAAGGTCGCGGCGGCGGCAGGCGGATAGGGGCCAGCGCACCCCCCGGAGACAGCCAAAATCGGACCGGAGACCTGACGGCACCGACCCACCGCATCAGGGCTCCTACGCCTCCTCGCCCACCCTCCACGGCCAGTCGACCACGTAGTCCTCGAAATCCTCCACCGCCACATCCGTCTCGCAGACCGTCTCGTGGCCGCGGGCGGAGATGCCTGCCTGGTGGACCGTTTCGGGATCGCCGGAGACCAGCGGGTGCCACCAGTAGAGGTCGCGGCCCTCGCCGATCAGCCGGTAGCCGCAGGTCGGAGGCAGCCAGGCGATCTCTCCGACCGCCGCCGGCGTCAGCTGGATGCATTCGGGCACCGTCGCCTGTCGGTTCTCGTAGTCGGTGCAGCGGCAGCTATGGCCATCCATCAGGCGACAGCGGACGGAGGTGAAGACGACGTCGCCGGTGTCCCAGTCCTCGAGCTTGTTGAGACAGCAAAGGCCGCAGCCGTCGCAGATGCTCTCCCATTCGCGCTGGTCCATCTCCTCCAGCGATTTCGTCTTCCAGAAGGGCAGTTCGTCCATTCACAAATCCGTGCCGGGAACAAGAAGGCGATCCGCGGCTTTTGCCTGTTGCGATTCTGTCATCGCATTTCAACACTTCATCAGCTATTGCTGATTACCTATGCCTGCAGCTCTGGCCGCTCATGACGGCGGCGTCAAGCGACCGGCATGACGATCGGGGGAACGCAAGGTGCAGGACGATCCGAAAACGAGCGACGGACAGCCGCGCAAGAAGCGCCACCTGCTGCTGCGCATCGATTCCTGGATCGATTCCACCGTCTGGAACCTCGGCTTCCGGCTCGGCGAGATCTGGGAAGAGATCACCATCTTTTCCCGCAGGTTCCGCGTCCGCGGGTGGAAGAAGGTCGGTTTCGAAGTTGCCGGCGAGGCCATGACGCTCGGCACCGCCGGCGCCGTCGTGCTTCTGGCGCTCGCGCTTCCCGCCTTCGAGGAAACCAAGGAAGATTGGCACAATCGAGGCGATTTCGCCGTTACCTTCCTCGACCGCTACGGCAGTACGATCGGCCATCGCGGCATCATCCACGAGGATTCCGTGCCCGTGGACGAGCTGCCGGACCACCTGATCAAGGCGGTGCTGGCGACGGAGGACCGCCGCTTCTTCGACCATTTCGGCATCGACTTCCTCGGCCTCGCGCGCGCCATGAACGAGAATGCCAAGGCCGGCGGCGTCGTCCAGGGCGGCTCGACGCTCACCCAGCAGCTCGCCAAGAACCTCTTCCTTTCCAACGAGCGGTCGATCGAGCGCAAGATCAAGGAGGCCTTCCTGGCATTGTGGCTGGAGGCCAACCTCTCCAAGAAGGAGATCCTCGCCTACTATCTCGACCGCGCCTACATGGGCGGCGGAACCTTCGGCGCGGCGGCGGCGTCGCAGTTCTATTTCGGCAAGAACATCGCCGAGGTGAACCTCGCCGAAAGCGCCATGCTGGCCGGCCTCTTCAAGGCGCCGGCGAAATATGCGCCGCACGTCAACCTGCCGGCTGCCCGCGCCCGCGCCAACGAGGTGCTGACCAACCTCGTGCAGGGC
>JAEWKX010000385.1 GCA_023393575.1 Pseudomonadota bacterium | reverse complement strand
GTCGATATGGTCGGGATTGTCGAACCAGTCCTGCGAGCGGAGGCGGCGCTTCGGGGTCGTGTTGTCGCTCATGGCTATGCCTGATCTTTCCGGTTGAGCTTTTCGAGATGCAGGAGAAGGCCGCTGTGGTCCTTCTCGGCGCCGCCTTCGGCCACGAAGTCGGCGAAGGCCTGGCGTACCTGGCCGGTGAGCGGCAGGGTCAACGACAGGCTGTCGGCCATGGCCATGACGGCGTCAAGATCCTTGAGCTGATTTGCCGATGCGCCGCCGGGCACGAAGTCGCGGTCGACCATGCGGCCGCCATGCAGTTCGAGGATGCGGCTTTCGGCAAAGCCGCCGCGAATGGCATCGCGGAACGCAGCCCGCGAGGCGCCGCCGGCTTCCGCGAGGATCATGGCTTCCGCCACAGCGCCGATCGTTACCGCGACGATCTGCTGGTTGGCGAGCTTGCAGATCTGGCCGGCTCCGCTCGGACCGACATGGGTAACGCGGCCGAGCGCTGCAAAAACGTCCTTTAGCGCTTCCACATCGGCCGCGTCGCCGCCGGCCATGATGGCGAGCGTGCCGGCCGTAGCGCCAGCGGTACCGCCGGAAACCGGGGCGTCGAGGCTGTGAATGCCGTATTCGGCCAGCCGGCGAGCATGTTCCTTGGCGATCGGCGGTGCGATCGAACTGCAATCCACAAAGATCGCTTTCTTCGACATCGCTTCGGCTACGCCCTTGTCGAACAGAACTTCAGCAACCGCCGCACCATTGGTCAGCATGGTGAAAACCACCTCCGCGCCGGCAGCGGCCTCAACCGGCGACTGAACCTGCCGCGCACCGTCTGCGACGAGCGAGGCAGCCTTTGCCGGGTCGCGGTTCCAGATGGTTACGGGAAAGCCGGCCTTCAGAAGACAGCGCACCATCGGTGCGCCCATCAGGCCGGTGCCGAGGAAGGCGATGCTCTTTTTACCGGTCATGGCAGCTTGCCTCCGAGTTCATCCTCGATATGCACGCGAATGATCTCATCGAAGGAGGTTTCGGCGGTGAAGCCGAGTTCCTTCGCCCGCTTCGCCTCGAATCCCGGTGCCCATCCGGCGACCATCTTCATGATCATCTCGTCCGGCTCACGACGGATCAGCGCCACGGCCTCGTCGCCCGCGACACGGCGGAGCGCCTCGATCTGTTCGCCAACGGTGGCGCTGAGGCCCGGCATCGAGAGGTTACGGCGCGGACCGACCTTTTCGAGGTCGATCGTCGCGCCATGGATCAGGAAGCCCACCGCGGAGCGGGGCGAGGTGTGCCAGTGGCGGACGTCCTCGGAGACCGGAAGGATGGCTTCCTGGCCGACCAGCGGTTCGCGCAGGATGTTGGAGAAGAAGCCGGAGGCGGCCTTGTTCGGCTTGCCCGGGCGAATGCAAATGGTCGGCAGACGGATGCCGATGCCGTCGAAGAAGCCGCGGCGGCTGTAGTCGGACAGCAGAAGTTCGCAGATCGCCTTCTGGGTGCCGTAGCTCGTCAGGGGGGGGAGGTGGAAATCGTCCGGGATCGGGAAGGGCAGCGGGGCGCCGACGACGGCGATGGAGGAGGTGAAGACGACGCGTGGCTTGTAGCCGTCGGCGTTGTGCGCCAGGCGGATGGCGTCGAAGAGATAGCGGGTGCCGTCGAGGTTGATGCGGTAGCCCTTGTCGAAGTCGAGCTCCGCTTCGCCGGAAACGATGGCGGCGAGGTGGAAGATGGCGTCCGGTCGGCCGGCGACGAGCTTTTCGGCTTCACCGGGCTCCGAAAGATCGCTTTCGCGCGCGTCGACCGTGCCGGAAAAGCCGGACGGCGCATCCGGCTTCACCACATCGACGAGGGTCAGCTTCTCGACGGGCTTGCCTCCGAGCATCCCGTCGGTGACGAGCCGCTGCGTAAGCTTTCGGCCAACCATGCCGGCGGCGCCGATAATGAGAATATGCATCGGATGCGGTCCTCCTTTTGAAGCGTGCCGCAGGCTTCTCAGGAAGCCGGAATGGCGCGACTAAAATCTAGCTTGTAAGGTTGTCTGATAACTTTATATGGTCGCCTTGGAAACTGTTATTTCTAGACCGTTCGAAAATGGCTGCCACACATTCGGCCTCGGCGGCAAAGAGAGGCACTAGACGCATGACACACGATACTCTCGCTTCCCTGGCTGAATGGCGAGTGAAGCTGCGCGGCATGTTGGGTGACGACATTGTCCTCAGTGAGACCGACGAGATGCTGCCCTATTGCCGTGATTGGCATGGCGACGTGACCAGCAATGCGGTGGCAGTGCTGCGGCCGCGTTCGACCGACCAGGTGGCGTTGGCGGTGAAGCTCTGCCGCGAACTCGGCCTGTCGATCGTGCCGCAGGGTGGCAATACCGGCCTTGTTCTCGGCGCGACTCCGGATGCCGATGCCAACCAGGTGGTTCTGAGCCTTGAGCGAATGAACAGGATCCGCCAGATCGATGCCGAGGATTTCTCTGCTGTGGTCGAGGCCGGCTGCATCCTTTCCGAGCTGAAGGAGGCGATTGCCGAAAAGGGTATGTTCTTCCCGCTGGCGCTCGGCGCCCAGGGTACCTGTCGGATCGGCGGCAACGTTTCCACCAATGCCGGCGGCATCAATGTGCTGCGCTATGGCATGACGCGCGAGCTGATCTTCGGTCTCGAGGTGGTGCTGCCGGACGGCAGCGTCTTCGATGGATTGTCCACGCTGCGTAAGGATAATCGCGGCATCGACCTAAAGCAGTTGTTCATTGGCGCCGAGGGCACGCTCGGTATCATCACGGCCGTCTCCGTCAAGCTGACGCCCTATCCGGACCAGGTGGCGACGGCGCTTCTGGGACTCTCCTCGCTCGATGATGCCATCAAGTTGTTCCGCCGGGCGCGTCGCGACTGCTGCGACCTGATGTCGGCGTTCGAATTCATGCCGCCGCTCGCCTTTACGCTGGCGAAGGAGGCTATGCCGGATCTGCCGATCCCGATCGCGGCGGATTACCCGGCCTATGTGCTTATGGAGATCTCCGGTTCAGGCCTCGTCGACATCGACGACCTGCTGGGCCGCTTCCTGGAAGCCGTGATGGAGGAGGGAATCGTGCTCGACGGCACGATCGCGGCGTCCCAGGCGCAGGCCCGCAATCTGTGGCTCATCCGGGAAGGCATGAACGAGGGGCAGGCGAAGCGCGGGATGCATCTGAGGACCGACGTCTCGGTGAAGCTGTCCCAGCTTGCAGATTTCGTGGCGGATGCGGAGAAGGCCGTCCACGAGGCTGTGCCGGGCGCTGTCTGTGTTTCCTATGGCCATGTCGGCGACGGCAATGTCCACCTCAACGTGCTACCGGCGGCAGAGGCGACGCCGGAGCAGCGGGCCGAGCAAATCTATAAGGCGAAAGGTGCAATCAACACAGTGCTGGATCGCTACCAAGGCAGTATCAGTGCGGAACACGGCATCGGCCGCCTGAAGCGGGCGGACTTCGAGGCGCGGCTGTCGCCCGTGCGGCGTACGCTCCTGACGGCGCTGAAGCAGGCGATCGATCCCGACATGATAATGAACCCCGGCTGCCAATTGAAAATTTCGCCGAACTCATAGAAGTAGAAGCGAAGTTCGAGGGAGGGCGGACGTGGCGGTCGCAGATTTCAACCAGATCAGACGGAGCGAGCATCTGCCGGCGCGTATCGCCGCGCAGATCGGACGCGAGATTACCGAGGGACGGATCACTCCCGGTGAAAAGCTGCCGACCGAGCACTTGCTGGCGAAGACCTTCGGCGTCAGCCGCTCCGTCGTCCGCGAGGCGATAGCGCAGCTACGCAATGAAGGCCTAGTGGAAACCCGCCAGGGCGTCGGTGCCTTCGCAACCGAGATCGAGCGCCGCCAGTCGCTCAGGATCGAACAGGGGGATCTCACCGATCCCGACACCTTCCGGTCGCTCTACCAGCTGCGCATGCCGCTGGAGATCGAGGCGGCCGGTCTTGCGGCCATACATCATACTGCCGAGGATATGGCGCGCATCGACGAGGCACTCGCCCAGATGACAGGCGCGGAGAAGTGGACGGAACAGGGTATCGTCGCCGACCTCGCCTTTCACCGCGCGCTCGCGGGTGCGACGCAGAACGAGTACTTCCTCCTGTTCATCGGCTTCATCGCCGAGCGCATCAGCCTCGCCATCAACGCGGCGCGGGCCAAGGCTGTGCTGGAGGAGATCGTCGAGGTGACGATTGCGGAGCACGTGGCGATCCGAGCTGCTGTCGCCAGCCGAGATCCGGTAAAGGCGAGGGATGCCATGCGTCGGCACCTGACGGAAGCTGCGGGCCGGCTCGACCTGACGCTCGAGACGTTCTAGGCTTGACGGCCCGGGGCCGGAAGGGAATTCTTGCACGTCTTTGTTCACGGACTTTTTCCCACAACGGGACAGCTCGACTGGACATGCATTAAAAGTCATACTAGAAACGCCGCCACTATCGTTGTCAGACATCCTGACAATCAGGGCGATTACCATCGCCGCATGGAGGAAAATTGGTGAGCTTGAATACCGTGTTGAGCGCGCAGTCCATCCTGCCGCAAGACGTGAAAGATGCCCTTCTCGTCGGCCGTGTCTGGTCCAGGGCGGCCGGCGGCCCGTGTCCGATCCTGCTCAAGGAGGGGCGACTGTTCGACCTCACCTCGCTGTCGCCGACGCTGTCCGGTCTTCTAGAGCTAGACGATCTGGCTGCCCGCCTCAAGCAGATTGACATGTTTTCGGATCTCGGCACGCTCGACTCCTTCCTGAACGGGGAAGCCGGCGAGCTTCTGGCTCCTGCCGACCTGCAGGCCGTAAAGGCGGCGGGCGTCACCTTCGCCGACAGCATGCTGGAGCGCGTGATCGAGGAGCAAGCCAAGGGCGATCCGCTGCGGGCGCGGGAAATCCGCGGACGGTTGGCGCCGGTTCTGGGCGATAACCTGAAAGGCCTCGTCGCCGGGTCGGAAAAGGCTGCCGAAGTCAAGAAGCTCCTCCAGGAGCTTGGTCTATGGTCCCAATATCTGGAAGTGGGCATCGGGCCTGATGCGGAAATCTTCACCAAGGCTCAGCCGATGTCGTCGGTCGGATGCGGTGCCCTCGTCGGCATCCATCCGAAGTCCGACTGGAATAACCCGGAGCCGGAAGTCGTGCTCGCGGTCACTTCAGAAGGCAAGATCGTCGGCGCTACGCTTGGCAACGACGTGAACCTGCGCGACTTCGAAGGCCGTTCGGCGTTGCTGCTCAGCAAGGCGAAGGACAACAACGCCTCTTGCGCCATCGGGCCGTTCATCCGCCTGTTCGACGACAAGTTCACCCTCGAGGACGTGAAGCAGGCAGAAGTCTCGCTTTCGGTCGAAGGTGCCGACGGTTTCACGATGACGGGTGTCAGCCCCATGGCGGCGATCAGCCGCTCACCGGAAGACCTGGTCTCGCAGCTTCTCAACGACAACCACCAGTATCCGGACGGCATCGTCTTCTTCCTCGGTACCATGTTCGCCCCGGTAAAGGATCGCCGCGGAGCCGGTCTGGGTTTCACGCACGAGATCGGCGATCGGGTGGAAATATCGACGCCGCGTCTCGGCCGTCTTATAAACCGGGTGGAGAACAGTGACCGCTGTCCGAAATGGGATTTCGGCCTTGGCGCTCTGATGAAGAACCTTGCCCAGCGTGGGCTCCTGTAAGGATAGAGGGGAAGCAGATGCAACGAGCGATCGACATCTTCTATAAATTTCTCGAGCTGCTGCTGATCCTGCTGCTCGGCGGCAGGGCCGGGATGGTGTTCCTGAACGTCGTT
>JAEWKX010000361.1 GCA_023393575.1 Pseudomonadota bacterium | reverse complement strand
GGATATCGCTTTCCGTCGGCACGAGGATCTCACGCTTTCCGGCATGGTTGGCAGGACCGATCAGCCCCTCCTGTTCCATCCGTTCGATGAGCGAGGCTGCCCGGTTGTAGCCGATACCCAATCGCCGCTGGATATAGGACGTGGATGCCTTGCCGTCGCGCAGCACGATGGCGACCGCCTGGTCGTACGGATCCTCCGAATCCGACAGGTTGGCGGTTCCTGCCGGGCCGGCGCCGTCCATCTCCTCGTCCTCGTCCGCGGTGATGGCATCGAGATACTGCGGTGCGCCCTGCGTCTTGAGATAGCCGACGATCTCCTCCACTTCCGTATCCGAGACGAACGGACCATGGACACGCTGGATACGTCCGCCGCCAGCCATGTAGAGCATGTCGCCCATGCCGAGCAGTTGTTCGGCACCCTGCTCGCCGAGGATGGTGCGGCTGTCGATCTTCGAGGTGACCTGGAAGGAGATGCGCGTCGGGAAGTTCGCCTTGATGGTACCGGTGATGACATCGACCGACGGCCGCTGGGTCGCCATGATGACGTGGATCCCGGCGGCACGTGCCATCTGTGCCAGCCGCTGGACGGCACCTTCGATATCCTTGCCCGCGACCATCATCAGGTCGGCCATCTCGTCGATGATGACGACGATGTAGGGGATCGGCTGCAGGTCGAATTCCTCGGTCTCGTAGATCGCCTCACCTGTCTGGCGGTCGAAGCCGGTCTGGACGGTCCGCGTCAGCACCTCGCCCTTTGCCAGCGCCTGCTCCACCCGGCTGTTGAAGCCGTCGATGTTGCGCACGCCGATCTTCGACATCTTCTTGTAGCGCTCTTCCATCTCGCGGACGGTCCACTTGAGCGCCACGACCGCCTTTTTTGGATCCGTGACCACGGGGGAGAGCAGATGCGGGATACCGTCGTAGACGGAGAGTTCCAGCATCTTCGGGTCGATCATGATCAGGCGGCACTTCTCCGGCGTGTAGCGGTAGAGCAGCGACAGGATCATCGTGTTGATGGCGACCGACTTACCCGATCCGGTGGTACCGGCGACGAGCAGATGCGGCATCTTGGCCAGATCGGCGACCACCGGCTCTCCGCCGATCGTCTTGCCGAGCGCCATGGCGAGCTTCGCCTTGCTGGATTCGAAGTCCTTGGAGCCGATCATCTCGCGCAGGTAGACGGTCTCGCGGGTGCGGTTCGGCAGTTCGATGCCGATCGCGTTGCGGCCGGGCACCACCGCCACACGCGCGGCGATCGCGCTCATGGACCGGGCGATGTCGTCCGCAAGGCCGATGACGCGCGAGGACTTGATGCCGGGAGCCGGCTCCAGCTCGTAGAGCGTGACCACCGGGCCGGGCCGGACATGGATGATTTCGCCCTTGACCCCGAAATCCTCGAGGACACCTTCCAGCATGCGGGCATTCTGCTCCAGCGCATCGGCGGACAGCGTTGCATCGCGGGCGACCGCCTTGGGCTCCGCCAGGAGATGGACGGAGGGAAGCTGGAAGCCGTCCGGATCGATGAACGACGCCTGCGCCTCGCGGGCAACGCGCGGGCTGGGTTTCGGCGGCTGCGGAGGGGCTGCCACCCGCGGCTGTGCCCGGCCGGATCCGGCAGCCGCAGGGCGGGTTGCCGCCGAGAACGGAACGTCGTCCTCATCGTCCAGAATACCGGCAGGCCGGACCGGTGGCTCGTCATCGAAGTCTTCGTCATCATGCGCCATGGGCGGCGCATGGATGGCGCGGCGGGCGGGGGCATCGCGCGCCGCCCCCTCGAGCGACGGTTCGACGCGATGCAGGCCGGCAGCTGCGGCCTTCGGGCGCACCGGCTCGTTGAGCGTACCGAATTCGTCCTCGTTAAAGTCGTACGGCTGGTCGAAAGTGCTTCTCGACGGCGTGATCCCGAACAGACGCCGCATCCGGGCCTGGGCGATGTACCAGGAATGCGCGATGGCGCCCAGGGCCAGAAATCCACCGAAACCGCCCTCGCCATCATCGTCCTCCTCGACCGGATTGCGCCGGGCGGTCGATGGGCTGGCCGGCATGTAATCCTCATCCTGGTCTTCAAACGCCTCGCCGACGAGGCCAGACGCGAAGAGCAGCAGCCATCCCGCCGGGACGGCGAAGAGTGCACCCAGGATGGTCGCCAGCATGCCCGTAGGATAAGCTCCTACGAAAAGAGCCGGGAAGCGCAGGATCATGTCGCCGATCACGCCACCGATGCCGTTCGGTATCGGCCAGGTCGGCGGAGCCGGAAAACACCCGAGCGATGCGGATGCAAGCAGGGTACCACCCGCCCATGCGGCAAGCCGGGCCGGAACGCGATTGAACTCGCGCCCCGAGATCAGCGCGAGTGCGAAGGCGAGCACCGGAAGGAGCGCCACCAGGCTCGCCAGGCCCAGGAACTGCATCATCAAGTCGGCGAAGGCGGCACCGGCAGGACCGAGCAGGTTCCTCGGCTCGTTGTCGGTCGCGTAGGAGAAGCTGGGATCAGAGACGTTCCATGTGGAGAGCGCGACCACGGCCAGCGCAAGCCCGATGAATATCCCGAACCCCGCAAGAGCCATGGCCTGCCTGATGACGAAGGCGGCCAGCATGGCCCGGGCCGTACGGTTGCCCATTCCTGCCGAATTGCTTCTACCCATCACTCTGTCCGCTGTTGCCAGGTGGAAGGCCGGCGCCTGACCAGGGCACACGCCGGCATAGTGCACGGAAGGTACCGCGCCGATGGTTAATGCGGCTTTAACCACGACGGCAGGCGGGCCGGACGGTGCGGCAACAGCTGCAAAAAAGCCCGGACCGAAGTCCGGGCGAAGGCGACAACCGGACCGGCTGGCGCGACGGGGAGGTTCTGCGGCGACTGGCGCCGCCGCAAGCTCGGATCAGGTGTGGTAGGCTGCCTCGCCATGGGTCGCGAGGTCGAGACCTTCGCGTTCGGCTTCCACCGAGACGCGGAGGCCGACGATGACGTCCACGATCTTGTAGAGGATGAACGAGACGATCCCGCACCAGACGATCGTGATCACGACGGCGGTCAGCTGGGTCATGAACTGGCTTCCCATCGTGACGCCGTCGGCATAGCCGATGCCGCCGAGCGAGGAGGAGGCGAAGATGCCGGTGGCAAGCGCGCCGAAGAAGCCGCCGACCCCATGAACGCCGAAGACATCGGCCGTGTCGTCATAGCCGAACTTGTTCTTGATGACGGCGATGAAGAAGTAGCAGATCGGCGAAACGAGGATCCCCATGACGATCGCCCCCATCGGACCGGCGATGCCGGCGGCGGGGGTGATCGCGACGAGACCGGCGATCATGCCGGAGGCCGCACCCAGCATGGACGCCTTGCCACGCGTGAAAGTTTCAACGATGCACCAGGAGAGAATGGCCGCTGCCGTTGCAACGAAGGTGTTGACCGCAGCCAGCATCGCACCGCCGGACGCTTCGAGGTTGGAACCCGCGTTGAAGCCGAACCAGCCGATCCAGAGCATCGCGGCGCCGACAAGCGTCAGCGTCATCGAGTGCGGTGCCATCATGTCCTTGCCGTAGCCGGTGCGCCTGCCCACCAGGATTGCCCCGATGAGACCGGCAACGCCGGCATTGATGTGGACAACGGTGCCGCCTGCGAAGTCAAGCGCGCCCATGCCGAAGAGAAGGCCGTTCCCGTCCCAGACCATGTGGGCGATCGGGAAGTAGACGAGCGTCACCCAGAGGATGCAGAAGAGGACCGCTGCGGAGAACTTGATGCGCTCTGCGAACGCACCCACGATCAGCGCCGGCGTCAGCGCCGCGAACGTCATCTGGAACATCATGAAGACGAATTCCGGAATGACCGCGTCCGAGAAAGTCGCTGCCGTGGAGTCCATCGTCACGCCGGACAGGAACATCTTGGCGGTTCCGCCGAAATAGGCGCTTTCCGATCCACCAAAGGCAAAAGAGTAGCCATATAGGACCCAGACGTTCATCATGCAGGCGCCCACGACGGTGCACTGCATGAGGACCGACAGCATGTTCTTGGCACGCACGAGGCCGCCGTAGAACAGACCCAGTCCGGGCATCAACATGAAGAGGACAAGAAGCGTGCAGATGAACATGAACGCGGTATCGCCCTTGTCCGGTACCGGTGCGGCGGCAGCCGCCTCGGCGGCGGGCGCGGCGGCTTCCTGAGCGAAAGCGACGACGGGCGCCATCAGGGCTGCAAAGACAGCGCCGAGGCGACCGAGCAAGGTGATGATTCGTGAAAATTGCATTGGTAGCTCCCCAATCAACCGTTCGTTAAAGCGCTTCTGTGCTGGTCTCGCCGGTCCGGATGCGCACCGCCTGCTCGATGGAATAGACGAAGATCTTGCCGTCACCGATCTGCCCGGTCTTGGCAGCGGACGCGATGGCGTCCACGGCCCTCTCGACGATGTCGGAAGGTACAGCGACTTCTATTTTCAGCTTCGGCAGGAAGCTCACGGCGTATTCCGTGCCGCGATAGATCTCGGTGTGTCCCTTTTGCCGGCCGTACCCTTTGACTTCGGTTACGGTCAGGCCCTGGATGCCGACGGTTGTGAGAGCTTCGCGCACCTCGTCCAGCTTGAACGGCTTGATAATGGCCATCACGATTTTCATCTGGCTTTCCCATCCTCTGTTTGTCCGGCCGGGGCCGGCGCCCTCAATCACCTGCGGATCAACCGAGGCGACTAACGGGTGAGATACAAAGGACGTGCCAGATTGAGGCGAAAACTATAACTATCGGAAAAACATTGTTTTTTATTATGCCGCCTCAACGGAAGGCAGTGACAGCTCGGCCGCATGACTAAAATATGCACATATTGCAGCGAATGCCGAATGTTTATTCATCTGCCCGTTTACGGATCAACCCCTCCTGCGCAACGGAGGCGATCAGTTCGCCCGAGCGCGTATAGAGGCTGCCGCGCGTCATCCCGCGGGCACCCGAAGAACTGGGGCTGTCCTGCGTATAGAGAAGCCAGTCATCCAGAGTACAGGGACGGTGAAACCACATCGCATGGTCGATACTGGCGACCTGCAGCTTCGGATCGAAGATAGACGTCCCGTGCGGGTAGAGCGACGTATCGAGCAGCGTCATATCCGACAGATATGCCAGCACACAGGCCTGGTAGTGACGGTCAGCTGGCACCGCGCCTACCGCCCGGACCCAGATATCCTGCCGCGGTTCCAGCTTGTCCTTCGTGAGATAGTGCACCAGCGACACCGGGCGGATCTCGATCGGCCGGTCCTGGCTCCAGTACTTGCGGACCACCGCCGGAGCCTGAGCCAGGAACAGCTCCTTGAACTCCTTCTCGCCCATCAGCTTTTCGGGAGGCGTGACGGGAGGCATCGCCACCTGGTGATCGAAGCCTTCCTCCTCCACCTGAAAGGAGGCAGACATCGAAAAGATCGGCCGCCCGTGCTGGATCGCCACGTTCCAGCGGGTCGCGAAGCTTGATCCGTCGCGGATGCGCTCCACCTGATAGACGATCGGTACCGCCGGATCGCCGGGCCGCACGAAATAAGCATGCAAGGAATGGATGAAGCGGCTCTCGTCCACCGTCCGCTGCGCGGCCATCAGCGCCTGGGCGATGACCTGGCCGCCGAAAACCCGCTGCCAACCGACCTGCGGGCTGTTGCCGCGATAAAGGTTCTCCTCGAGCTTTTCGAGGT